>CAKZMZ010000333.1 GCA_937129345.1 uncultured Thalassovita sp.
GCATGCAATGCTGAAACTTGCACCATACACAGCATAAAGAAAAGTCTTAAAAACTTATTCAACTTCGCAAATAGCATATTTATCATAAAACAGCATTAAACCAATGTACCCTTTCTTTAGCTTTCTACTTTCTACAAAATTACATGAAATAATAAGTAGGGCGACAAAAAAAGTTCATGGAATGACAAAAGTCATTCGAATTCCCTATCAAAAATTTTACCTTTAATACTACATTCTTTAGAACCCTCTCATTGAGACAACCTAACAAGTATTAATTTACTCCTAATACTAACAACATACTTCTGAATCAAAAATATTCAACTCTAAAAAGAGTTTTATTGACATCCAATCTTGCATAGGTATGTTTTTCCCAAATAGGGAAAACCACAAAATCGCAACTAACTGAAAATCAGTTGTTTAATTTTAGAGCACATTGTTTGTAAAATTTTTTTAAACTAAAACTGAATCTATATGGAAAGATTAGGCATCAAAGAAATTATGAAAAGCTTCGAAACCAACAGCATTGTAAAAGGCAAATACTTTCCTAAAACCATTAAAAAGGAAGAAGATGGTTACACATGTTACTTTATAGATTTGGATACAGGAAAGTTTGTTAAAAAAAGCATTAAGGCTTAATGCTTACACGTTTAAAAAGCTTTACCATACACGATTCTACTACAATACTTATTGGTAATTATAATTGATAATCTACCTCATCAGGTTTTTGTTGTCCACACATTTATGACTACAATTTAAATGCAATCGGGCAAAATTTCTTTCAAGTGCAGTACCAAAACTGCACTTCTTCTATTGCCAATTACAATAGTTTTCGAAAACCAACCTCTCTAAAAACCTCCTTGTTAACACTTGTGCTTAATCAATACTCAAAAACCAAAACCTAGGCCTACTCTCTACTAAACTTTTATCATTAACTTTGTTGTAATCAAAAAAGCTGATCAAAGGGTAAAAAAGTAGGGTTTTTAGCCCAAATAGCTGAATGCTTAAAGGATTCCTGTAAGTGTTTTTATCTTTTATTTAGCTTATCGTACATTGTTAACGAAAAAGATTTATCGTGTCGAAAAAGAAGAAAAAAGGAAAAGGAGGCATCGTATTTTCTACCGACCCTGAGTTTGAATACCAAAACGATACTTTTGGAGAATTGCTTAAAGAAACCCTCCCTCCTGAACAACAAAACCTCAGGGTTTTGCTGGAGAAAAAAGGCAGAGGTGGCAAGCAAGTAACCATTGTCTCCAATTTTGAAGGTAAAAGTTCAGACCTTGAAGACTTGGGCAAAAACTTAAAAAACAAATGTGGTGTAGGAGGCTCAAGCAAAGAGGGCGAAATTTTATTACAAGGCGATGTGAGAGAAAAAGTTGTAGAGCTATTGATAAAAGCAGGTTACAAAAACACCAAAAAAAGCGGTGGCTAACACAAAACAATTTTAGCTATTTTAAATAAAAGCATATGATCAAAGTACTGTTCGTTTGTTTGGGCAATATTTGCCGCTCACCTATGGCAGAGGGCCTTTTTAGAGAATTGGTTTTTAAGGCCAATTTAAGTGATGAAATTGAAACAGATTCTGCCGGCATTATCGATTACCATGCCGGAGAGTTGCCCGACTCAAGAATGCGAGAAACCGCACAAGGTCATGGCATTGTGCTCAACCACAGAAGCCGCCAATTATCCCCTCAAGATTTTAAAACCTTTGACTACATTGTTGGCATGGACAATAACAATATGGAAGGCATCAAGCAAATGGCCAAACATGCAAACAATGAAAAAGTACAAATTTTTAAAATGAGGGAATTTGACATACAAAGCTCTGGAAAAGACGTTGAGGATCCATACTATCAGCGAGATACTGGTTTTGAGATATGCTATCAGGTATTAAAGGAAAGCTGTGAGCGTTTTTTACAGCACATAGTAGAAGAACACCGACTCAAAAAACAATAGAAAACCTGAATGGTTAAGGCAGAAATCATTTTTACTAAAATTGCGTTAATTTTAATATTTTTGATTTGCTAATTGAGATGTGTTCCTTACACTTCTTAAATTTTTTATTAATCAATTTTTGCACTGGCGCTTATTTCATGCTATTACGTCTATTAACCAGGTATTTTTTAGCATTTGCAGTTTTACTGTTCGCGCTCAAACCCAGTAGCGCACAAGTAGCAAACAACAAAATCATAAAAGTATTTATCGATGCAGGCCATGGAGGCAGAGACCCCGGCAACGAGGCCAGGCAAAGAGGTATGAAAGACGAAAAACACCTCAATCTTGAAATTTCCTTAAAGTTGGGCAAGTATATCTCAGAGAGAATAAAAAATACCAAGGTGATCTATTCGCGCACCACCGATAAAAAAATATCTTTAGACGATTTGGTGAATATAGCCAATAACTCCGGCGCAGATTATTTTATAAGCATCCACTGCAATTCAAACCCGAACAGGGCCATTTATGGTACACGTACCCATATACACAGCCATAAGTTTAAAGCAAGTAGAAATTTAGCCTTTATCATAGAAAAAGAATTTAGCACACGAGCAGGCAGAAAAAGCCGAGGGGTTATGGATGCCCGCGACCGTGGCTATAATCTACAAGCTCTACAATACACCAAAATGCCAGGTGTACTTGTTGAATGTGGATTTATGACCAACCCTACAGAAGAAAAGTTTTTAAATTCTACACTTGGCCAAGATTACATAGCTTCTGCCATTTTTAGAGCTTTTAGAACTTTCTTGCATGAGTCTAATGTACACGTAGAAGACAGGGACAATATTTACAAGGTACAAATTTTAGCTTCTACCGCTCCCGTAAATCTAAAGGAAAGGCGCTTTCAAAAATTAGACAGCCGAGTGGAAGAGTATAAATTTCCTGGGCAAACTTATGGTTACCGCTACATGGTAGGCAGAGAGTACGATCTAGAAACGGCTAAAAAACTAATGCGTAAACTCAGAAATGAAGGTTTTAAAGATGCTTTTGTAGTTAGTTTAAAAGACGGAGAATACAAAACAAGCCGTGTAAGCAGATAATTACCTCAAAAACCCATTTATATTTTGCTCTATAGTTGATTTATAATAGTTTATTTTGTATATATTGTGTTTACTTGAATTCAATAGATTCCGAATAACTAACCTATTACATCAATGCTTTACGGAGATGATTTTAACAAACTATCTTTAATGGAGAAACGCACCTTAGTTTTTGGTGAAGGCAAGCTTATTCGTACCAAGTTACATGGCGATTACCAAACCTCGCTTTTTGATTTAAACGGAGAATTTTTTGAAGTGACCCAAGCGCAATCGGGTACTCGTTTGCTAAAAATCGAACCCCTCAACGACTACGAAAAACTCCAAAGTTACTATCAATCTAATACAGCTGCCAAATAGGTTTGAGAATGAATGTATCATCTTTTATCAACTTATGCTATTGAGTGCTGTTTTAAGCCGTGATGTATAATGAAAGAAGTCGCGACTCTACAAATAAACCTTTACAAACAATATTTAAAGCCACTTTTAACTCAATTTACCACAAACATTTGTGGCTCTTTTTGCTTATACTCAAAAGACTATTGTATCATTAAAAAATCTTACTAAATGGCAACAATATTATTTGGAGGAAACGAAGTAAAAACTTCTGGCAGCTTACCTGAAGTAGGTTCAACAGCACCTGATTTTATACTGACCAAAACCGATTTGAGCGACATCAGCTTAAAAGATTTTGCCGGTAAAAAAATAGTGCTCAATATTTTCCCTAGCTTGGGCACACCTGTTTGCGCTGGATCTATCAGAAAGTTTAACGAAAAGGCCGCTGGTATAGACAATACTGAGGTACTATGCATCTCTAAGGACTTGCCCTTTGCACACAAAAGCTTTTGCGAAACTGAGGGAATTGAAAATGTAGTTCCTGCTGCTGAGTACAAATCGACAGCTTTTGAGGATGCTTATAAAGTAACAATACAAGATGGTCCTTTTACTGGATTGTTTTCTAGGGCCGTAGTTGTAATAGACGAAACCGGCAAGGTAGTGTATACCGAGCAAGTAAAAGAAGTTGGCGATGAACCCGACTATGACAAAGCCTTAGCAGCATTGGCTTAAGCGCAGAGTAATAAAAATGTTGACAAGAAGCTGCAGTGGATCTATTTCCGTTGCAGCTTTTTTATTCAAAAGAACCGTTTTGCTGAGCGGCGAGCTTTTCTTTGCTAGACTCACCAAGTGTAAAACACTTTCTACAGCGCGCCTCATAGGCATTTTTTTCGCCCAATAGCACTTTATCTTTAGATTCTACCAATCGATAAGAATAAGAGGCCACATCTCCACAATTAGCACAAATAGCATGTAGTTTGGTTACAAATTCTGCTACACTCATTAGGTGTGGCATGGGGCCAAAAGGTTTTCCTTCAAAATCCATATCTAAACCGCAGACAATTACCCTGTAGCCGAGGTTGGCCAATTCTACACAAACATCGGTAATACCCTCATCAAAAAATTGTGCTTCGTCTATGGCCACTACATCGCAGTTTTCCATATGCTGCGGTATTTCGCTGCTGTTGGCTATTGCTATAGATACCAAACTGTTTTTGTTGTGAGAAACCACTTGGTTTTTGTGATAGCGCTTATCTACCGAAGGTTTAAATATTTTTACGTTTTGTTGAGCAATTACAGCGCGGCGCACCCTCCTAATCAATTCTTCTGTCTTTCCTGAGAACATAGACCCACAAACCACTTCGATCCAACCCGATTGTGGCTTGTGCGGAGAACTATTTAGCTGAGGCTCTAAAAACATGGGTTAGTATTGATATTTAACGATAAACAAGATTCAAAACTAATGGTATTGTTTTAAAATACTGTAGCAATCCATCAAAAATTAAATACACTCAAAAAGCAAAATGTAAACACGACGCTTTGAACAAATTGGCCGATCTTCTAACTTAAAGCCATATTAAATAAAGTAATAGATGAACAAGAAAAGAAATTTTTTAAAAAAGGTACTTTTTGGTGGCAGCGCTTTGTTAAGCAGTCATGCGCTCTTTGCCTCAAAAAAAGAAATAGCTGCACCCAAACATGGCCCTTTTGTGCATATGGTTTACATTTGGTTGAAGGAGCCCGATAATGAAGCACACAGGAAAACCTTCATTAAAAATACCAAAAGTTTCCTGAAAGAAATTGACGAAATTGTTTCTTGGTACGTAGGAACCCCGGCCAATACGCCTAGAGACGTGGTAGACAACTCATACAGTTTTTCTATATTGGTAACCTTTAAAAACAGAGCCGACCAAGATATTTATCAGGAGCATGAAGCTCATGTAGATTTTGTAGAAAAAACTTCTATGCTTTGGAATCGAGTGCAAGTGTATGACTCTATAAGAGTCTAAAAATGCTTCTAAACAATGCCGGCCTCTATGACAAAGTTTAGTAAATCGTTTCTAGAACTAAATTCTGTTTTATTCAAGATATGCTTGCAGTGTGTCTGTAGCGTGTGCTTGCTCAAGTTTAAAAGATGGGCCGCCTCATCAATATTGTTTCTTTGCTTTAGGGCGGCAAGAACTTTAATTTGAGCTTTGCTCAGCCTAATCGGAGCTGTAGTATTTTTGTACGGGTTACACTTTAAAAAAATCCTGGTATTGCCCGATTTTGCGTAAAAATACTGCATGTCATTTTTTTGCCAATGGCTTATATTTAGCCAAAAACCCGATTCTACAGGCAAATATCCTTGCTTTTCGTCATAGAGCATTTTCCCTCTTTGTAAATAAGAGCGCATCTCTCCGTTTTCTGTAAGTGTATCAAACTTAATTGTATAAGAAAGTGCCAAAAGCTCTCTTTTTGTAAAATATTGCCTGAGTTTTTCTTGAGCGCTCTCTATCAGGGCTTTTAGTGAAGAAGCATGTTGAACCCGAAAGAAATCGGACGTAAAAACATCTTCGCCATGTATATTTCTTTTTTGATAACTAAGCGGACCTAAAATGTAATCGGCATTTTCGCTGATATATAAATACTCCTTAGCATGGTTATCTACCAAAAAAAGTACTTTGCCACAAAGCGACGACATTTGCTGTAAAAAGTACTTGTGCTCGTTTAAAAAATTTCCATCCAATCCTGTACCTACAGGCTCATTTTCTAATAATCCTGAAAAAAAATGAAAGGATGGTTGGTTGCTTTCATCTTCCATAAGTCAATTTATTTGCCACTAAGTGAGCAGTAACTGGGTACAAGTTAACAATAATTGATAAAGTTTCTTAGAGTTTCAATAAAAAATACTGATTCTAAATAGTAAGCAAGAATTTTCTTTAAAAATAGATATGCCATTAATACCCTTTCTGGTATATCTATTTATCGATACAACGAAGTAAGAGGGTCTCGAAGGTTTTTGCCATAAATGTTTTCTTTAAAAACATTATAAACTGAGGTCTTAATTTTTCTTTATCTCAAACCTTTTTTTAAATATTCATAGGCTACACCGTACTTGCATCGAGGCGGCGTATTATTTAAAGCTGCCACAGATTGTTTGAATTTGGCTAGAAAATCATTGAGTATCTATGCAAATTAAGCTGCTATTAAAACAGCAAACTGATTATTTAATGAAGAGATAATAACTACTTAAAAGGTAGGAAAAACAAAACAGCCCATAGTTTGCACTATGGGCTGCTTCAATCAGAAAAGTAAGTATTCAGTATTTTCTAGAGCGCATTGGAAAACTTCCTTTATAAAAGCTTGTGGTACATACACCATTAACAGCTATTTTGGTATTTTACTGTGTTCCAAACCGCTTTTAGTTAGGTATGGTGTATTTATCTGCATATGAATCCTGATTGCTGTTTATGGCAAACAGATCAACTTATGGTCTCTACCACCAAATTATGATTGGTATAAATGCAGATGTCTGCGGCTATGGTCAAGCTTTCTCGCACCATTTCTTCTGCACTAAGGTTTGTTGCGTGCTTTTTAAGGGCAGAAGCGGCAGCTTGGGCATACATACTGCCGGATCCAATTGCCGCTATATCGTTATCAGGTTCTAATACATCACCCGTGCCAGAAATCACCAATAGTTCATCTTTAGAAGCTGCGATCATCATGGCCTCTAGGCGTCTTAAAAATCGGTCAGTCCTCCAATCTTTGGCCAACTCTATAGCCCCCCGCTTAAAATTTCCGCTGTATGCATTAAGTTTTTCTTCAAAGCGCTCCATTAAGGCAAAGGCGTCTGCCGTAGAACCGGCAAAACCCACTACAATATTTCCATTTTGTAGCTTTCTTATTTTACGCACATTGTTTTTTGCCACTGTGTTGCCCATTGTTGCTTGACCATCCGCCCCAATGGCTATTTGTCCATTATGCATTACTGCACAAACAGTTGTCGATCTAATCTTACTCATTGATATTTTTTATTTGTTAAGTGTCCAATATTTCTGTTTATGAATTTTTTGCAGCTAATTATTTCAACTTATCGATTACCAAGCCTACTTCCATAACTCCTGCCACAGCGTCTTGCCCCATTTGTTGCGAAATCTCGAACAGGTATTGCCCTGCTTCAGGAAAAGTAAAGCTCTTCTCCACCGGAATTTCTATGTCTGTAATATCGCCCATAGCAGAACCTTTGAGGTCGCCCGTATCTTTCTCCCTAATTTCTAAAATATATGGCATTTCAATCTCCTCTCCCGAAGGGGTAGTCATTTTTAGATGCACTAAAATTTCTCCAAAACTGATATCGGAAATGTGGCGCAGACCAATCATGATCTTGTACTTAGCAGCCGCATCTTCTATGTTTAGGGAGTAAGACAAATCGTATCCTTTTTCCCAATTAAACATAGGGATATTTTCATATTGATTGATGAGGCGGTTCTCGTTACACGCAACCAAAATCAGTAGAATTAACGGAAGGAAAAAAATCTTTTTCATAAAATTTAAATTGGTGACCTAATATGATGATTGAGCCACAGTTAAAAAAATTTTGGCTTTTATGCCATAAAAATTAAAGCAAACCTCATAAGCTAAAAAATCTTACCTTGGATTTAGAGACCAAGTATCGGTTTTCTCATTTGCTAAGTTGAAACAATTTACTAACCGTTGATGTAAATCTTTTTATTTTCTGCCAACTTTTCCGTAAAATGAGTAACTAATGTTTAAAAGAAGCATCTAATAGTAAAAATGCCTGACATAATTGTAAAGATTGGTTCGAGACCGACCAAAACTCAATTCCGCATAAAACGCAAAAGGTTTACAGCTTGGTCGGTTTATGTAGCTCACAATACAGGCAAATGATAAAGTAAGAAGGGCTTTTTTTAATAGCTATAAGTTTTAGCCATTAAATAAGGAAAGTGGTTCTAAACAAATTAAAAATCAGATTTTAAAAAAAGAAACCCCAAAATATATGAAACCTAAAGAATATAAAAATGTAAGAATCCATTTTAAAGGCATACATCCCTCAACTTGGGAACACCCCGCCGATCGTGCCGCATTAAACGCCCTGCAAAAAGTACCCGGACTAGACATTGCCATTAAAACATTTGTAGGAGGTACCACAGAAAAATCTCTGCGATTAATTACTCTAGGCTCAGCTGTAAGGGTTTCTAAAAAGCAATTCCCACAAATACATAAGATCTACAAAGAAGCATGCAAGACCTTAGACTTTGAGAAAAAACCTGAATTGTACGTCTCTCAAAATCCTTTTTTTAATGCGGGAGCCATAGGCATGGACAATCCCTTTATCGTGCTCAATTCTGGCTTGGTAGACATTATGGACGAGAAAGAACTTATGGGTGTACTCGGCCACGAATTGGGG
>CAKZMZ010000334.1 GCA_937129345.1 uncultured Thalassovita sp.
GCAGATTTCTTCTACCTTAGCATCCTCCATACCGATAATGGCAGCCATGGTTGACGGGTTTTGCTCGCAGGCTTTTTGCATGGCCATGGCTCTTTTGTAGACCAATTTCAAGCCGTCGGAAAAGCTCAAGGCATTGGCAGCTACCAATGCAGAAAACTCACCTAAAGAATGCCCAGCTACCATATCGGGTTTAAAATCTGAGGTTGTTAAAGCTAAAATAACAGAATGCAAGAACACAGCTGGTTGAGTAACTTTGGTTTGTTTTAAATCTTCGCTGCTTCCATCAAACATCACTTTCGTGATCTCAAAACCCAATATCTCATTCGCTTCTTCAAAAAACTTTTTCGCAGTAGCAGAATTGTCGTAAAGTTCTCTACCCATTCCTACAAATTGAGCGCCTTGCCCCGGAAATACATATGCTTTCATATTCTTTTCTTTTATTAAAATGTGGGCAAATATAATAAGCTTATTTTTTAAGAAATTCAAAATCCTTATTTTCAGAACTAAGGCATAGAACAGGTGTTCTACTCTCTAAATACAATCATATATATAATGGAAAAAAAATACTGTATAATTACTGGAGCCAACGCCGGGATAGGAAAAGCCTCTGCAATTGAGTTGGCAAAGAAAGGATTTCACATTGTTATGTTCTGTAGAAACAAAGAGAAAGCAGAAAAAGCAAGACAAGAAATTGCCGAACAAAGTGAACATCCTGTAGATTTGATCATTTGCGATTTGGCCTCCCAAAAAAGCATTAGACAGGCTGCAAAACAATATACACAAAATTACGATCGCGTGGATGTATTGCTGAACAACGCTGGTTTTATTGCTAAGCAAAAAGAAAAAACAGAAGACGGCATAGAGAGTACTTTAGCGGTAAACCACCTTGGCCCTTTTCTATTGACCAACCTACTCTTTGAGCTTATACAAAAAACGCCCAATGCGAGAGTTGTCAACGTATCTTCAGAAGCACACAAGTATGCTTCTTTTGATTTAGACAATCTAGAACTCGACAAGGGCTACGACAATATGAAAGACTATTGTCTCTCTAAGTTATGCAATATCATGTTCACACATGAACTGGCAAAAAAATTAAAAGATACCTCTGCCACAACTTACAGCTTGCACCCAGGCGTAGTCGCTTCCAATTTTCAAGACAATACCCATGGTTTTTTAGGTGCTATTTTTAGCCTGATTCGCCCTTTTATGATTTCGAGCGAAAAAGGGGCAAGCACCTCGGTATTTTTAGCTACTGATCCAGGGGTGACCAAGTTCAACGGAAAATATTTTGAGAAAAAGACCCTTAAAAAACCAAAATCTGTGGCCTATGATGATACGCTTTGCCATCAATTGTGGGATCGAAGTAAAAAAATGAGCAATTTAAAGTAACTATGATATTTCTTTATAGGCGCTCATTCAAGAAATGTAAGTAGGCCTCGTTATACAACCATACGATTTTCTATGGGAAAGTTGGCTAAATTTTTTAATGATGCGTCTTATTTTTTTGATAACCATTCTCTTTCTGACACTTCAAGTTACGTTCGCGCAGAAATATGAGCGTAAACTAGACATAGCAGAAAGATACTTTGAGGAGGGACTTTATAACAAAGCGTATGAACGCATACAAAAAACCATTGCCTACCTTAAAAGAAACCGCAAGGGCTTGGCTATAGTGCAGGCTCAAATGCAATCTTTAAAATACCTAATTGCCCTTGGCAGATATTCTGAGTTTGAAGCCTTGCTGACCGAAATACTAAAAAAGAAAGCCTACAAAGGCGAAAACACTGTTTTATATGCCAAAGCTGTCTTAGATGCTTCATCACTTTACTTATACTACTCCGATATAATTTCCGCAGAAAACTACCTTAAATTGGCCGAAGACATTTTAAAAGACTTGGAGAGCGATAAAGATGGCAATCAGGTTGGTCAAGATACTTACTTTAAGTTTTACTCTCTAAAAAACAAAGCGGAAATACTATACAAAAGAGGCCTCTACAATGAGGCACATGCCATTGTACAACAACTGAAGCCACTTGCCAAAGAACGCATTGTTAATAGAGAAACTTTCTTCAATGAAGCTTCTCTTAGAACCGATGAGCGTAAACTAAACATATATCAGTTAAAAAGAAGAAAGCGACTTTATGTAGATGTATTGGTATTAGAGGCCGATATACACCGTGGTATAGGCAATTATGAAATTGCCGAAAGAGCTATTGATGATACAGATCTTTGGGTAAGGATGAATCTTAGCTCAAAAGATCCTGCTATGATCAAAGTGCAGTATGCCCAAAGTCTTTTGATGATAGACCAAGAAAAATCGCCCTATCTCGTGAGAAAACAATTAGAAAAGTTACTTTTCTTGGCTGAAAAAAAATTGAGCATGGTCCATGATTTATATTTAGATATACAAGAAAGCCTTATAGACCACTACGTCTCTACTTACCACAGAAAAAGCAAGATTGAGCAATGGGAAATTAGGACTAACACATCAAAATACTACGGAAAAGAGAACATAAGGCATGCGGTTTCGGCTAGGTTGGATGCAAAAAAAGAATACTACAATAAAGATTTCTCTAAAGCTGGTAGCATCCTAAAAAAACTGCATGAAGATGAAAAAAAAATACCTTACAACCATCAAGAGCGCATTCATTTGCTTAAGCAACTTTACGAGCTTTCTCTTGCCGAAGAAGATTATGAAGCAGCTTTAAATCATCTTTACGAACTTAAATCTGCTCAAAAAAACATCTTAGGTGAGGATGCGCTTCAGGTATTCTACACCGATATGCGTATAGCTGATTTTTTCTTGAACTATACTTCTCAGTTTAGTGTGGCAGATACGCTTATTAAAAACACTTTCTACAATAAGATCGGTACTACCATTACTACTGAGCATAAAGACTATACGCTTTTTTTACAACAACATGCTGATTATTACGAAATAATCGGAGATTACAAGCGCGCTAAAGAATTGCATCAGCAAGTTATCTCAATAAGAAAAGAGAAGTTTGGCGATGCCCATGTGCATTATGCTTCTGCACTTAATAGGTTGATCAATCTAGAGTTGACAATGGGTGAATTTAAAGAGGCCGACAGCAATATCAATAAAATGCTGGATATTTTCGAAATCAATTTCGATAAAAAAATACATGCTTATCAGTACTCCCAAGCCTTAGAAACTGCAGCTAGGTTTTACGCACTTATGGGGCTTTTTAACGAGGCCGAGAAGTTTTTATCCCAATCTAAGCGATACTACGATAAAACCGTAAACGCAAGAGCCAATTCTTCTGCTGTTGATGAACTCGCCTATCTGTACATAAAAACAGAAAGATTTAAGCAGGCAGAAGACATGCTCAAAGCTGCTACCAAAGTAAGAGAAGAAAGGTATGGTGACTCATCCCGATTTTTGATCAATCCTTATAATCAACTAGCTCGGCTAGCTCAAATACACGGAGATTACCCTGAGGCTGAAGAATATGTAAAAAAAGCAGAAAATTTAGCGGAAACCGTATTTGGTGACAGTTCATTTCAGATTTTAGAAAGTCTTATCATACATGCAGAAATTGACAATGCCATAGGCGATTACGAAGGCGCCGAAAATCTTTTACAAAAAGCCATTGGTATAGAAAAAAAGATTTTAGGCGAAAACCACATAAAATTGGCAGACACTTACTCTCATTTGGCACTCACAAGGCTTTACAATAATTCTGATTTAGAAGAAGTAGAAAGCTTGATGGAGCAATCGCTCGATATCATAGAAACCAACTTGGGCAGCAACAATCCAATTTATGCAGAGGCCTTAAAAAATATTGCCTTGGTCAATTCTGAAAACCACAAGCTCGATGAGGCCATTAGCCATTTGGAGGCATCCAATGCCATTTGGATCGATCGCTTAGGAACAGAAATCAATACCAATAGCGCCGAGATTGAACTGTTTTTAGGAGATGTAGAGCTCAAAAAAGGTGCCTACCGCGAAGCCTTGGACTACTACAAAAATGCAAAAAAGATTTATAAGAAAATATTTAACAAGCAGCATCCGTCTTATGTAAAAGCTACTGCACATTTAGGAAGGGGCTATTATATGCTAGACAAATTTAGAAGGGCTAAAAAATATACTCAGGAAGTTCTAGAAAATTATACTGCTTACATCAACGAATTTTTCCCTGCTTTATCTGAGAGAGAAAAAGCGCGGTTTTGGAGTAAAATCCGCGAAGATTTTGAGTTTTTCAATAACCTTTCTATCAATAGGGCGAGTAAGAAAAAAAGAAGCAGGTTGCTTGGTGAGGTATATGACCACACTATGAGCACCAAATCTTTGCTTTTGAGTTCTTCTATTAAAGTACGCAACCAAATTTTAAGCAGTAATGACAGCAGCCTCATCGCTAATTATAACACATGGGTAGATAAAAAAGAGTTGCTCACTAAAGTTTTGGCCATGAACCAGAACCAGCAAAAAGAAAGTGGCCTAGACCCCAAAGATTTGGAAAAGGAGATAGAAGAGATTGAAAAAGAATTAAGTAGCCAATCTACTATTTTTGACCAAACTGCCCATCATAAAGAAAGCGACTGGAGAGAACTGCAAAAAGTATTGGACAAAGACGAAGCTGCTATCGAAATTATTAGATATAGGCATTTCGATAAAACTTTTACAGATTCAGTAATTTACGCCGCACTTATAGTAAAGCCAAAAAAAAAGCGACCCGAGTTAGTTGTTTTGCCTAAGGGCAATTTGTTGGAATCTAACTTTTTGAGGTACTACCGCTATTGCATTATTTACAATATCGATGATGAAAACTCTTACAACTATTTTTGGAAACCTATACACGATAGGCTACCTGAAAATACCAAAATTTACCTATCCACAGAAGGTGTTTACAATCAAATTAACCTGGAGGCCATTATGCATCCAGATGGCAAATTCATTATCGACCATAATAACATAGTACTGCTTGGTAACACCGCCGATTTGATTGCAGAAGACGAAGAAATAGTAACTGGAAAAGCTACTAGTGAAGTAGCGCTATTTGGCAATCCTGTATTTTACAAGGACTTATCTGAAAAAGAATTTTTGCAATACAACGATAGGCAGATCTCTCAACTACCCGGCACACAAAACGAAGTGGCCAAACTAGATTCTCTATTAAAAAAGCAAGCTGTAGCACAAGCAGATATTTTTGTTAACAGAGCTGCTACAGAAGACAAAATTAAGACATTACAAAACCCGAAGATATTTCATATAGCAACGCATGGCTTTTTTATGCCCGATGAGGAAAACAAGCACGAAAGCGAAATAGCCAACAAGGCTGTGAACAATCCTTTGTTGCGCTCTGGCCTACTCTTAACCAATGCTGGAGATTTAATGGCCAACGGCAATGTTTACAGCTTTAACAAAGAACCTGGCGTGCTCACCGCTTATGAGGCCATGAGCCTCAATTTGGATAATACCGAATTGGTAGTGCTGAGCGCATGCGAAACCGGGCGAGGCGAAAACAAAGTGGGTGAAGGCGTTTACGGACTACAGCGTTCCTTCCTAGTCGCTGGTGCAAAATCAATTATTATGAGTTTGTTCAAAGTTTCTGATGACGCCACACAAGAATTGATGGTAAACTTCTATAAAAACTGGCTATCAGAAGGCATGGAAAAGCGGGCTGCTTTTAGGGAGGCCAAACGCTCATTAATGAATAAATTTAAAGATCCTCTTTTTTGGGGCGCCTTCGTAATGATTGGTTCAGAATAATTATTCAGCCAGTTCAGTATCGTACTCATTTACTTCAGGGCTTAAAGCGTCGGTATTTAAAGCAGGTAAATCTAACTTATCTACAAATGGCGCATAAATGGTCAAGGCCTCGCCCTTTTTTATGGGTATGCTATTGCCTAAAATCCATGGGTTGTATTTTCTGATGCTATCAGGATGTGAATTTATTTTTGCCGCATATTCGCTCAAATCTGCAATTGGCTCAGAAAGTTTATGAGATGGCAACTCAGGAACATCAGAAATTTTAGGATAGATATCGTATTTATCTGGATTCTCATAAACTTCTTTAAAAGCCAAAGCCTTAAACAGATACCTGGCAGTTTCTCTGTTTAACTTTAGGTCGTAATATGTCTCGGGCTTTTGTTTGGCTATTCTTCTTTTAAGTCCATTGATACCCAAGTTATAAGAAGCTGCAGACATGGTCCATTCGCCAAAGATTTTATAGGCCATTTTAAAATATTTAGTTGCGGCCCAAGTGGCTTTTATAGGATTCAAGCGCTCATCAATTTCTTCGTTAATTGTCAAACCTAAAGAACGACCTGTAATGGCCCTGATTTGCCAAAAACCTACCGCCCCCCTATTTGAGCGTACATTTCTAAAAGCACTCTCTACCGGTACCAGATATTTTAAATCTTGAGGCACCTCTTGTTTTTCTAGTATTGGATCAATTTTAGGAAACCACTTATTGGCCCTTGAGATCAAAAGCCGGGTACTGGCCTTGTACTTGGTATATATGGATAGTTCCCGTTCAAACTTTGCTTTTACATCTGGTTCGGTCATTGGAATTACCTCGCCACAAAAAAGGATAGAGTCTGGGCGAAAAGCATTTTGCTTTTCAGAGGTATATCTCGCTGTATTATCTAGCGTGGCATAATAATCTGTTTCTAATAAGGCCAATGAAACCACGGCCAAAAAAATCAAAAATAATATAATATGTTGTACATTTCGCAAACCAATTAAAAGTTTGGTGAGAGTAGATACTTCGAATAAAAATCATCAATCACTTTTACTGCTTCCGAAGAGGTATCTACCAAATTAAATAATTTTAAATCCTCAGGATTGATATAGTTGTAATCTTCTAACACTGTATTCTCGACCCATTCTAATAAGCCGGACCAGTATCTTTTACCTACCAAGACAATAGGGAACTGCCCAATTTTTTTGGTTTGTATCAGAGTCAATGCCTCGAATATTTCATCTAAAGTGCCAAAACCACCTGGCATACCTATAAAGCCCTGAGAGTATTTTACAAACATTACTTTTCTAACAAAAAAATAATCGAAGTTTATTATTTTATCTTGGTCTATATAAATATTACCGCCTTGCTCAAAAGGAAGTTCGATATTGAGGCCTACAGATTTACCACCCTCGCTATGGGCACCTTTGTTTCCTGCTTCCATTACACCGGGGCCACCTCCTGTAATTACTCCATAGCCATGCCTTACAAGCTTTGCCGAAATTTCTTCAGCCATCTGGTAAACCTTGCTTTCGGGCTTGGCCCTTGCCGATCCAAATACAGATACACAGGGCCCTATTCGCTCGAGTTTTTCAAAACCTTCTACAAACTCAGACATTACTTTAAAAATGACCCAAGAGTTTGCACTCTTTATCTCGCTCCAATCTTTTCTAGCAAATGCCTTTCTTATTTTATTCTCTTCTTCACTCACTTTAACTAAAAATTTTAAATTAAACAAAAAATAGGGCTGCCAACTTTAAAAAGGGCAGCCTCATGCTAACGTTTTTTGTGTAGTGTTGGTTACATTAGGCTTTACATTTCTTTTCCTTCTTTGTACCTCTTTTTCTCTTTTATATTGCCATTTTCATCGTAGATCTTCCAGTTTCCGTCCATTAAATTGTTTCTGTAGCGACCTTTTATTTTCAAATTGCCATTTTCGTAGTATTCGCGATAGCTGCCGTGTTTAAGGCCTTTCCTTAGCCCAACTTCAAATTTGAGATTACCGCTTGCGTATTGCTCAGTATATTTTTTTGCATCCAAATCATCTGGGCTAATTTCATCAATCACCAACTCGTCGTCTTTCTCTAAAACAGTTAATTGCATGATAGAATCTAATGTAACCAAGTCAAACTCCTGCACGGTGGCAGCCAGCATTTGGTTTAAGTTGTTTAATTTACTTGGGTTCTGGTACTGCACCTCCAATTGTGAAGAAAACATATTGTTGTCGTTGCTGATTTGAAAACCTATTTCGGAGAAACACATTATGAAATCTTTGTTTTTAATAAGATTGCTTTTAGTTTCTCGGTTGGCCATCGAGAGGAGGTTTTCATACAAAACAGGCGTTTTAACGTAGAGTAGTAAATTAGATTTATTTTCAAACCGCTCAATAAAGTCTAAAGAAACTTCTTCATTTCCTAAGGTTCTACCAGCATTATAATCGTCTATAAAACTTTTAAGAGTTTGTGGGTGATTGCTAAAGACCGCATAATCCTCAACTAAAGTAAAATAAGGTTTGTCCAATTTAGAAAAGAACTTACCCAACAGTAACTTAAAGAAACCTTTTACCGATAAATATTTAATCTCGCAACCGCCATAGTTTAGCTTTCTAAATTTTACTGGTGTTTTTTTTCGAATCTGTTCGGTAATAAAATGTAGGTTGTCTTCTGCCATTTTAGCATCCTTGACTTTTAGCACTACTAAAAATTCGTTTTCATTGCCAAGTTTACCCGGCTGTGTTTGGATAAAAGCGACTTCGTCATCTATCCAGTCAAAAAAGTTTTCCTGTACATTAATATCCAGAAAACCTTCTAATCTATCTATATTCTGCATGTAGGCATCGTAGGAAATGGTATCAGATTTATAGGCTTCTTCCATCTTTTCCACAAAAAGCCTGAAATTATCGAAACCTAAGCCCATGTAAAAAGCAGTTCTTTGGGGGGCTATCTCAAAAATTTCATGGCGGCCTTTGCCCGATTCTAACATGGCTTTTATATAAGGGTTGGTCGATGCATCCACACTGCTGTATCCCATCATACTAATATTGCTTTCTGTAGAAAGGTCTGAAC
>CAKZMZ010000335.1 GCA_937129345.1 uncultured Thalassovita sp.
GTAAAGTTCAAGAACAAGAAACCATTGTAAGAAAGGTTTGCTGAACCAAAAACTGAATTTACACCCGTTTCATTAAAACCAAAAGAGTAGTTTCTGTTGGCTGGGTTTATATTGTTCACAGAACTAAAGAAAGGAATTACTAGGTTATTACCACCTACTCTTATATTCTCACTACTTCTTCTCAGTCTGTTACCCCCTACCAAAGCATCTACGCCAAATACGCCAAATTGCTTGTCAAAGCCGATAAACAAATCAGCGTTGTCTTCTCTGAGTTTTCTTCTGTTTTCATTGGTATCACCAAATGGTTTGTAAGCAGTACCATATGGCTCAACTCTTCTAAACTCAGCAGAGGTTACATCCGTACCAATCCTACCTTGTACATATAACCAATCGGTTAAGTTGTATTTCAATTGTATATTACCTAAAATCCTATCTCTTACATCTCTTCTTTCGAATTGGTAAGCAGCCCAATAAGGATTTTGCGCAAAGTTATTACCTTGATGTCTCAATTCAGTTCCGTCAGCAGCAGCACCTAATTTATCAGTAGTACCTTTCATGGTCTCAAAAGAAATCGCAGGAGATTTCATCAATACAGTATTATTGGCATTACCCGGAGAATCTGATAATCTTGGTCTGTTTTTAGCTTCTTCCTTAGAATACTGGGCAGTAATTTGTACATCTAACTTGCCAAACTTACCTCCAATGTTAGAATTTAACATTCTCCTATTATAACCAGCATTGGGCATGATGTCCTCATTGGTCAAATCAGAAGCAGAAATTCTATAGTTCATATTCTGGTTACCACCAGATAGTCCGAGGGTGTTTGTCCAAGAATAACCTGTTCTGTAGAAATCATTCAAACCCTCACCTGCATCAGAATAAGGCCTCTCTACACCATCAAACTGTAGTACGGGAGAACCATCTAATCTAGCACCCCAAGAACTTTGTCCATTGTTCAATGCACTTTCAGCATTTAATGGCTTTTCTCCATTAGAACCATGACCATATTCTTTTTGGAAATCGGTGATGTCGTTTACTCTATCAACCGTAAAGTTAGAGTTGAAAGAAACTTCCATTTTACCTTCTTTACCAGATTTGGTTGTAATCAAGATAACACCGTTCGCTGCTCTAAAACCATACAAGGCAGAAGCAGTTGCACCTTTCAATACTGAAATGCTTTCTATATCATCTGGGTTTAGAGAAGACAGACCGTCACCGTTGTCATTACCACCCCACATACCTGCAGAACCTAAGTTAGAGTTGTCTATAGGAATACCGTTTACTACATATAAAGGTTGATCATTACCTGTTAATGAAGAACCACCACGAATCAATACTCTGGTAGAACCCGCAGCACCTGTAGCAGGTGGCGATACGTTTACACCGGCCACTTTACCGGTTAGTGCAGAACCCAAGTTAATGGTTCTAGACTCTGTGAATTCTTCACCACCAACTTGAGTTACCGAGTAACCCAAAGCTTTCTTTTCTTTTTCAAGACCGAAAGCCGTTACAACCACTTCCTCCAATTGCTGAAGGTCGGGTTCCATGGCAACATTAAATGTGGTTTGATTTCCTACATTTACACGCTGTGTTAGGAAACCAATGTAAGAGAGTTGCAACACATCATCGCTGCTTGCTTGCAACGAGAAGTTGCCATCCAAATCTGTGGTAGTACCTTTATTGGTACCTTCCACTACAATACTTACACCAGGAAGCGGTTCATTGTCTTCCGCACTGGTTACTTTACCTGAGATGGTATTTTGTGCCCAAGCCATTTGCATCATCGACACAAAAAATACCATACTAAATAGTAGGCGTTTTTTCATATTTAGAAATAAATTAATTGATGAAAAAATTCAAAACATGCACAAGTAAGGCATATTCTTTTAATATTCAAAGCAAATCAAAGTAAAAAACGGCAGACTTTTGCATGTTTTCGTAAAATTTCATGCAAAATGGCGCAAAATGTGTTAAACTGTGCTTGTTTTTACTTGCATGCTTGGTTTTTTTTAATCAAATTGAGCAGGATTTAGATGAACTTACGAGAATATCTGTATAATGCCACAATCACATGCAAAAAGAGGAGCGACAACAATTTATAATTGAAGAACTAAGAGCATACAATAAAGTAAAGTCCATTGAGCTAAGCGAAAAGCTTAAGGTATCTGAAGATACCATCAGAAGAGACTTAAAAGAACTGGCAGAAAAAGGGCAACTCAAAAAAGTACACGGAGGCGCCATGTCGAGCTCCTTTTCGTCTTTCCATAATTCCTTAGACAATATATATGCCCACAGCAGTAAGGTAAAAATTGTAAGAAAGGCCTTATCGCTTATAGAAGATAACATGGTCATTATTATTGATGGAGGCACTACCAATTTAGAATTGGCCAAAATCCTGCCCCTAGACCTCAAGGCCACGGTTTTTACCAATACCTTGCAAGTGGCCCTTGTGCTATGCGAGCACCCAGAGATCGATGTTTGTATGCTAGGTGGTAAGCTGCACAAGGGCTCAAAGCTCGCAATTGGTCTAGATGTGGTCAATTATCTTTCGGAGATGCATGCCGACATTTGCTTTATGGGCACTAGTGGCATACATACCACCATAGGCATTACAGAAAACGACCGTGAAGAAGCCATTACCAAAAGGGCCATGATCGCACGCAGTAGCCGAGTGGTCTCCCTTGCCATCTCCGAGAAGCTGGGTAAGATACAACCCTTTAAAGTAGACTCTATAGATAAGGTGCATATTCTCGTTACCGAATTTGCTCCGAACCACCACAGCCTAGAGGCTTTTAGAAATGCAGGTATAAAAATCTTGTGAATAGCTATATATAGGCTAAGATTTGCAGGTTTTTGATGAAATATTGCAGGTTTCTTGCTAAAAAGCTGCAACAATACAGTAAACTTGTTAAAAAATCTATTTTCCTTATGAAAACAAGCTCCCTGTTATTGATTTTACTGGCTTTCATTTTTAATGCCTGTAGCCAAAAAACAAGCGATCCCGTCAAATCCGATGCAGCTTTTGACCCCCTACCCTATGTAGACCCTAATTTAGGTTCGGTGCATGGCCGATGGTTTTTTTACACACCCGCTTCCAAACCCTTTGGTATGGCCAAGTTGGCACCGCATACCAATGCCTACAATAGCATAGGCTCATGGTTACCCGGTGGGTATGATGACCGACACAATTCTATTGAAGGTTTCGGTCATTTCCACGAGTTTCAAGTAGGGGGTTTGGTAGTAATGCCCACTACAGGTAAAATGCAAACCTTGCCCGGTACTTTAGAAGAGCCTGATGCTGGCTACAGAAGTAGATTTGACAAAAGTGAAGAGAAAGCCGAGGCAGGCTATTACTCGGTAAAACTCAAGGATTATAATGTAGGAGCAGAGTTCACCGCAACTGATAGAGTCGGTTTCCATAGATATACATTCCCCAAGTCTGACAGCGCCCATCTTATTTTTGACATTGGCCATAAACAAGGCGAAAGCAGCGATGTGATCAGGGCCGAAGCCGAAATGCTATCTGACAAAACCTTGGGTGGTTTTATAGAGACCTATCCAGAATATGCCAAGTTTTGTGATCCGGATAAGCACGTCATTATGTATTTCTATGCACAATTAAATAAGGCCCCTAAAATGGTAAGTATCTTTAGAGATGCTGCCATAAGCACCGATGCCAAAGCAACAGCAGGCACTGAAAATGGCTTGGTACTTTCATTCGAAACCCAAGAAAACGAAATTCTTGAAATGCAGGTGGGGCTTTCTTATGTAAGTGTAGAAAACGCAAAATTGAATTTAGAAACAGAGGCCAAGGGCTTGTCTTTTGACGATGTACACGCCGCTGCTAAAGAAGCTTGGCAAGAAAAGCTTTCTAGAATTAAAGTTTATGGTGAAAATGAGCAAGATAAAACCAAATTTTACACAGGCCTTTACCATGCGCTTTTAGGCAGAGGCATCTCTAGCGATGTAAATGGACAATATAAAATGAACGATGGCGGCACAGGCCAAATTCCATTAAATGAGAGTGGCCAACCCAAATACCACCATTTTAATACCGATGGTATGTGGGGTGGTTTCTGGAATTTAAGTCAACTTTGGGCTTTGGCCTACCCTGAACATTTAAGCGAATATGTACAAGCCAATATAGATTTTTATAAAGAAACTGGTTGGCTACACGATGGCTTGGCCACGGGTGTTTTTACCAATGGCGTGCAAACCAATTTCCAAAGCTTGATCTTGGCATCGGCCTATAATGCAGGCATCAAAGATTTTGAGGTAGAAACCGGCTACCAAGCTGCTTATGACAATGAAGTAAAAACCAATGGCAGAGGCCCGGGCCCGGGCAAATACGATTTGCACTATTTTCTAAAATTAGGTTATGTGCCTAGCTACGATACGCTCATAAACCCCAAATGGCCACCTTTTAATTTTGGGGCATCGCATACCTTAGAATACAGCTTTAGTTCGTATGCTGTAGCTCAAATGGCCAAAGCTTTGGGCAAAGAACAAGACTACCAACAGCTTATGCAACAGGCAGGTTATTGGCAAAATATTTATGATGAGGAAACAGGCTATGTACGGCTTAAAAATGCCGATGGTACATTTGTAGACGATTTTGACCCTATGCTGCCTTGGTTGGGCTTTCAAGAGGGAAATGCCGCACAATATACTTGGTATGTGCCCCATGATGTAGCTGGTTTGATCGGTAAATTGGGCAAAGAGAAATTTAACCAAAGATTAGAGCAAACTTTCGAAGATGCCCAAAAAACTACTTTTGGTGGCGGAGAAGAAATAGATAGTTTCTCGGGTTTGGAAAAACTGTACAACCACGGCAACCAACCTTGTTTGCATCAGGCTTGGCTCTTTAACTATTCAGGTAAGCCTTGGCTCACGCAGAAATGGGTACGCCATATTAGCGATGAATTTTACGGCACCGAACCACTGCATGGTTACGGATTTGGGCAAGACGAAGACCAAGGGCAATTGGGCGGTTGGTACGTATTAGCGGCCATGGGGCTATTTGATGTGCAAGGGCATGCGGCAGCCAATCCTACTTTTCAGTTTGGCAGTCCAATTTTCGATAAAATCGAGATTGACTTGAACCAAGACTATTATAAAGGTAAAAAGCTCATCATTTCAACTTCCAATAACTCAAAAGACAATCTATACATACAATCTGCAAATTTTAATGGGCAGGCTATAGAACAGGCCTTTGTAGACCGAAATTTATTGATGCAAGGTGGAGAATTGCATTTTGTGTTAGATAGTATCCCGAATGAAACATGGGGCATCTCAGTTCCGCCCCCTTCTATGGAAGCCATCAATTAATTTTTTTATCTTAATCTCCTAAATCAAATTTCTAACATATTCGAATCATGAAATACGGTTATTTATTGATATTTCTTTTCTTATTTTTTGCCTGTGGTGGTGAACAAAATTCTGACCGCCAATTGACCAATCCATTAGAGACGGATGTACTGGTTTACGGTGCGGGTGCTGCCGGCACTGCTGCGGCCATACAAGCTGCAAGACTGGGCGCAAAAGTTATTTTGGTTGAGCCTACCGTTTGGGTAGGTGGCATGCTTACCTCAGCAGGGGTAAGTGCCATAGATGGCAACCATCAATTGCCTTCTGGGCTTTGGGGAGAATTTAGACAAAAGCTCTACGAGCACTACGGTGGGCCAGAAAAAGTAGCCACGGGTTGGGTAAGCAATACCTTGTTTGAACCTAAAGTTGGGCAGCAAATACTACTAGACATGATCAAAGCCGAACCTAACATTACACTTTTTACCGATTACAAGGTAAATGAGGTAATGACTACCGGAAACAAAGTAATAGGTGCAGGTTTTGTTTCCGATGCAAAAGATAATTTAACCGTAAAAGCCAAGATAAGTATAGATGGCAGCGAGTTGGGCGATTTACTCAGTTTATCTGGTGCGAATTACTTTGTAGGCAAAGACCCCAAAAGCAGAACGGGCGAAGAATTGGCCCCTGAAAAAGCCGTTGACCATATTCAAGATTTAACCTATGTGGCCATTTTAAAAGACTATGGCGAAGGCGCAGATAAAACCATTGCAAAGCCTGAAAATTATGACCCTTCTAAATTTCCTTGCCCCTGTGAGCAACTCTGTGCGGATACTACTGTTTATGTGCGTGCGGTGCATGACTGCGATATGATGCTCACCTATACCAAACTCCCCAATGACAAGTACATGATCAATTGGCCTATAAGCGGCAATGATTATTATGTAAATGCCATAGAAATGAGTTATGCCGAACGCCAAGAGGCCTACAAAGCGGCTAAGAATGAGACCCTTTCTTTTGTTTACTACATACAAACTGAAGGCGGCTACAAGCATCTAGGCTTGGCCGAAGATGAGTTCCCTACGGAAGATAATTTGGCACTTATACCTTACCACAGGGAGAGTCGCCGATTGGATGGCGTGCAAGTGGTTACCATAGATCACTTGCTAGACCCTTACGCCATTAGTGAACCCATGTATCAATTTGG
Source organism: uncultured Thalassovita sp. (assembly GCA_937129345.1). Classification (GTDB taxonomy): domain Bacteria; phylum Bacteroidota; class Bacteroidia; order Cytophagales; family Flammeovirgaceae; genus Chondrinema. The sequence continues at coordinate 6,512 of CAKZMZ010000335.1, forward strand.
CATTGCAGTTGGCGACTATCCTCTAGACCACCACAGAGACAAAGGACCAATCCCCGAGGAGATACAATTCCCTCCTGTGCCTTCTTTTTCCATCCCTTATGGGGCATTGGTGCCTAAGAATATAGATGGGTTATTAGTGAGTGAAAAAAGTATCTCTACCAGTAGTTTGGCCAATGGCTCTACCAGATTGCAGCCTTGCGTAATTACCATAGGACAGGCAACAGGTGCAGCAGCGGCTCTGAGCATTCAAGCAGGAATACAACCTAGAGCGCTCGATGTGAGAAAACTGCAATCTACTTTGCTAGAGGCCAATTGCTGGCTACTTCCCTACCTAGATGTTACACCCGATGATGCTTACTTTACTGCCTTACAAAAAGTAGGAGCAGCAGGACTTTTGAAAAGCACTGGCGTACCTTATAAATGGGCCAACCAAACTTATATTTATCCTGATACTGCGGTTACTGCAGAAGAATTTGCAAGTATTGGAGCATACCTATTTGATGGCACACCAAAAGTAGCCAAGCCTACAAAAAAAGACCTCGAAGACCTTTTGATGAAAAATAATCTAGAGCCTTCAGAAGTCGTTCCTGAAGGTTGGCAAGGGAACGAAGAGTCCTTGTTGAGAAAGGACTTGGCTTGGGTCATTGTTCAAATCAAGGATCCTTTCGGAAAGCCTTTATATTTGACCAAGAGCATGTAAGCAACATCAATAATAGAGACCGCTACATAAACTGGCGGTCTTTTTTTTTATCAACTTGAGACCTCAAAAATTCAGGCACATGAAATAATTGGAACACAAACCTATGGTTTATTGTACTCAATTGATTAGTATGCTCGAATTTAATCAACACCTTAACTGATACTACTTTACCAACACATTATGGAAAAAGTCAAATATGTTATTGCGCTCTCTTTGGTATTTGTACTGGTCATTGGCACCAATATCATGGACAACTCGAGTTTCCGAGTTGTAAAGGAGTCTATACAAAATATTTACGAAGACAGGCTAGTAGCTTACGATCTTACTTTTAAAATGTACCAAGAATTTACCAACAAGAAATTATTGCTTATCAATAAAGATACAATAAGCTTTAAAAGCAATAGAAATACCTCTGAGGAAAACATTCAAAACTTGATTGAGCGCTACGAAACCACCAAACTCACACGGAGAGAGGATAAATATTTCAAGACCTTAAAATCACAAATACAGGATTTATTGGCGTATGAAAAACAACTGGTCCAAGAATTTAACGATGAAAAAATAAGAGCTTATGACAATCAACTCGATAATATCAACGAAACTTTAAATGTACTGGCCGAAATACAAATTGATGAAGGAAAGAGACAATTGGTCTACTCTAACAGAGCGATTGAAAGCAGCCATACCTTGTCTAAATTAGAAATCGGTATCATCATTTTTGTAGGCTTGGTCATTCAATTTATCATTATTTACGAGCCAAAAAGTAAGCATCGAAAAGAATAAAAATGCGGAGACTTTATGTATTCTAACTTGGTAAGCTTAAACAAAACCCAAGTGCCTTACTCAATATTTAAGTTTCTTGCTGCTACTCCTTCAAAAGTAATCTGTATAGGCTCAATTTCTCCATCCTCATTAAAATACATCCTGTCTATACAGGTTACTCTGTGGTCGCGGTCTTCGTTGGGTATGGGTCGCCTATGGTACACTGCATACCAATCATCGGTATGGGGAATGTGCAACACTGAATGATGGCCTGCACCGGTAGCAATGTCTGGATTGCTTTTCAAGACCACACCCATTTTATCAAATGGGCCTAAAAGCGATTTAGAGCGCCCATAAGCCACTTGATAAGAGCCATCTGTCCAATTACCTTCAGACCACATCAAATAATACCAACCATTCCGAACAAACATCACTGGGCCTTCTACATAACCTTCAGGCGTGATTTCTTTATAGGTAGTGCCATCTTCGAATGCTTCTAAAGCTGTAAAATCCTTGTTTAGCTTTACAATATTGCAATGCCCCCAACCGCCATAAATCATATAGTATTGCCCGTCGGCATCCTTAAAAACAAACTGGTCTATGGGTTGGGCGCCGTTGTGCACTTCTCCAATTAAAGGTTTGCCCAAATAATCTGCGTAAGGACCTGCGGGATTGTCGGCCACGCCAATGCCTATGCCACCGACCATGCCTTTGTGTTCTTCTTCTTTGTACCATTGGCTTTCGGGTGTTTGTAAATCGTTGGCTCCAAAAAAAAGGTAATATTTACCATCCTTTTTAACTGTGCAT
>CAKZMZ010000336.1 GCA_937129345.1 uncultured Thalassovita sp.
AGCCTGTAATGACAAGTGCCAAGATGGAAAATAACACTAAAACCACAGCGAGAATATTGTAAAAACTTAGGAAAACAGATTTGAATAAGTGGTAGGAGTTCATGTTTCCTGAGTAGAGAAAGGCTTGGTTAAATTTAGCCCAAACGGTATCTATGTTTGTAGCTTGATGTAAGCGCACACCTAAGCTTACTTGACTTAATTTATCTGACGGAAAATAGAAAGATAGACTGCCGGGAGCCACCCAAGCCCTGGTCGGATTGAATAGAGGACTTGCGTAATGCGGATCATTTACCAACGCAGATACTTTCAAGTTTAGGGTGCCAGTTTCTATAGGTAACAGCAGGGAGTCACCAAGCGAAATGCCATAAGAGTTGGCCAAGTGCTTAGGAATCCACACGTCTCCCAAGCTGGGCTTGAGCTCTTTTTTACCAGCCACAATCAATATACTGTCTTGCTTCTTCTTTGGAAAATACTCGTAGAATTGAATGCTTTTGTCAATTTCGCTTTCTTGAAAAATGGTCGCACTCTCAGAAAGGTAAAAAGGTGTTGGATTACCTACTTTTTCCACTTCATTCTGTTTTAAGAACCACTCTTTAATGGCTGTTGCATCATGCTCGTGCAATTCGAAAGTGAGCAACAGGTGAGAAGCCTGCATTTGCTCAAAAAACGTGTCGAATGGTTTATAAATGGCTTGCACATAACTGAGCGTAGAGGCAAATAATAAAACAGATAGCCACAAGCTCAAACCAAGAATAATGCTTTGATTTTTTCGTCTTGCAATATTGGCCCAAGCGATTTTAAGTAAACTGTAAAACATAGTTTTATATTTTAAAAGATCAATTTCATCTTTTACCAACCTTGATTGAGCAACCAGTTGGTGAGCTCCTTTTCCCTTTTTTTCAGTTCCATTTCTTTATTGAAATGAAATTCGTCTACCACATCACCATCTCTAAAGAAAAGGATTCGATTGCCCATGCACGCTGCCCGTATATCGTGAGTGACCATTACAATAGATTGCCCGGAGGTATGTAGGCGATGAAAGGCACTGAGTACTTGTTCTGAACTATGGAAATTAAGGCTGCCTGTTGGTTCATCGGCAAAAAGTACTTTTGGTTGGTTAATGATAGCCCGTATAATAGCACAGCGCTGCTGTTCTCCGCCAGATACTTCAGCAGGTAATTGATGCATCTGTTGTTCTACACTGAACTCTTTAAATAAGTCGAGCGCCTTCTTTTTGATTGCCTTTCTATCAACCGGGTTAATGTAGGCTGCGATAAGTACATTCTCTAGCAAAGACAAGTTAGGTACTAGATTAGAATTCTGAAAAACAAAACCCATACTTCGCCTTCTCACGAGTGTTCTCTTGTCTTCGCTGAAGGTGCCTAAAGGTTCGTTTTGAAAAAATACATTGCCCTCGCTGGGTTGATCTAGTCCGCTGAGCAAATAAAGTAGGGTAGACTTGCCAGATCCAGATTTACCCATAATAATTGTGAAGTCTCCCTCTTTAATGTTTAGGTCCAACAACTTAATGATCGGTGGCTTATCACCCTTGGTCGAATAGCGGTAATTAAGCTGTTTGGTTTGTATGATTGCGCTTTGCATGTACGATATTTTACGGTCCTCCTTTCTAAATAAAATGCTCAACAAATATCTGTACCCTAAGCTATATAAGCGTAGCACTTTGCTTAAGTGGTACGCTTTTGTAGAAAGTGATACCAATTTTGAGAAAGTGATACGCTTTTGTGATATGAAAAATGTTTACTTTAGCCCTAGTAATGATTAATTTTCTATATATCACTAGTGGAGGTTTAGCACTCTTTTTTATTTTGCTGCTTTTGGGTAAGCCCAAAAAGCAAATAGCAGATTACATTTTGGTGGTATTGTTTGCGGTAATGAACATAAGCATCGTTACGGTATATTTTAACCACAACCAAATCTACACGCACACAAGCAGGCTAATTGGGGAAGTAACAGACGCTGTGGTAATACTGTATGGGACAACCCTTTGGTTTTATGCACAGGCCATTATCAGAGATCAGTTTGAATTTACCCGAAAAGATTTGTGGCACTTATTGCCTTTGGTCATTTTTGCCATTTATGTGTTCTTAAGGATCCAATTCGATTTATTTACCGAGGAGTATCACCAAAACTTTTTTATAAGTATTAAGCTGCTCATCATTTCTATTTACATTTTTGCCACCCTGCGCTTTTTTTATCGATTTAGAGAAAAACGCGCTGAGTATTTTTCCTTTTCAGAAGAAATCCATTTTAACTGGTTTAAAAGGGTGCTTTGGGGGGCGGCTATTATTTTAATGGTAAGTGTGGTCAGTCAGTTTTTAGATGGGTTCTCTATTTTGATGATTCCACAATATGGAGGCTTTTTTACCAACCTACTTTTGTGCTTTTTTATCATCTATATAGGATATTACGGATTTAGACAAACTACCATCTTTCTGCCTGACTATCTGCTAGAAAAGGAAAGCACGGAAAAGAAAGAAGTGCAAAGCAAGCAACGAGAAACAGATCAAACCTCTGCCTTATTCCAAAAAATTGTCGATTTTATGGAGTCAGAAAAAGCTTTTTTAAGCAATGACCTAACCTTGCAGAAACTGGCCGATCGAATGAAAATACCTCCTTATCAATTATCCCAAACCATTAACCAAGAAGGTGGCTATAACTTTTTCGACTTTGTGAATAGATACCGCGTAGGAGAAGTAAAAAGAAGAATGGAACTTGGAGAAGACCATCAGCATACCCTTTTGGCCATAGCACTCGACAGTGGATTTAGTTCTAAAGCGGCGTTTAATAGGGCTTTTAAGAAATTTACCGGTATGACCCCGACTGTTTATAAAAAGAGTCAGATATACCCCAATAAAACAAAAAATATTGAGGGCAATCTTTAAAATTGCACTCGATTTTTATTTTCTTCAAGGTAGCCCATTAAATCTCTGATTCTTCGTATTGTATTTTCTTTCATATGCACTTTTATTCTGATTTTCTGGCTATTGAATGCTCCTTATTTCTTCTACTATTGTTTTAGCGCGATTGCCGAGTTGCTGATACATTTCTTGGTAGGCAGGGCTGCTTGCCTCCATAAAGGCCTGTCGGTCCGGTTGTGTAAACTGCATACCTTTTTCCTTCAATTTTGCTTCTAATGATTGATCTAGCTGTTTCATATAAGCTAATTGCCATAGCGTAGAAGCGGCTACACATTCTCTAAATACAGTTTTTTCCTCCTTGCTTAAGCTTGCCCAAAAACGCTTGCTAAAAAGCACATAAGCTGCATTATAAATGTGCCCGGTTAAAGCAATGTGCTTTTGTGCTTCATATAATCTGCCATACCATATATTCTGCAATGGATTTTCCTGGCCATCCACCACATTTTGCAGCAAGGCTGTGTACAGCTCCGAAAAGCTCATCGGGGTGGGAATCACCCGCATGGCCCTAAATGTTTCTAGATATGCAGGATTTTCAGGCGTGCGGATCATCATTCCGGCAAGCTCAGATGGATGTTCTATAGGTTTTACAGAATTGGTAAGATGTCTGAATCCATTTTCGTAGAAACCAGTAAATACAATGCCTTTTTCTTCTAGTGGCTTGGCTACTTTCCTGATCAAATCTCCATTAAAAACCTCAAATACATGCGCCCTGTCGCGGTAGAGGTAAGGCATTTCAAAAATGGCAAAAACAGGGTCGTAATTATTGAGTAAGCCTGTTACGGCACCTTCTAGCGTTCCCAAAGTGAGCATTTCCTGCATCTCTTTTTCGCTGCCCAGTATGGCAGAGTGATAGATCTCTACATCAAACCTATTGGGCAAACGTATTTGCAATAAACTATCAAAATGTTGTAAGCCTTGTGTAAATGAATGGTTTTGGCTGTGTGACAAACCAATTTTTACTTTTCTTACCTTATTTTGCTGAACACAAGAAGTAAGCAAAACAATGGCTAGCAATGAGCAATAAAGTACAATATTTTCGGAAAAGCTTTTTTTCATTCCATCCACATTTCAGGTAAAACAAGTACAATTTCTGGCCAGTAGGTAATTAGCAGTAAAATCAAGATCATAGGAATGAGGAAAGGAATGATTTTTCCCATGAGCGTTTCTACGCTAAGGCCGCTGATATGACTCATTACAAACAGGCATACACCTACTGGAGGTGTGGCCACACCAATCATTAAATTAAAAACCATTACTACACCAAAATGTATCGGATCTATGCCTAAGGATATGGCCAAAGGGTACAGCATGGGTGTAAATAAAATGAGTACTACGCCGGCTTCCATGAGTGCTCCGAAAAATAACAGGAATAAGTTAATTAAAAACAGAACTACCCATTTGTTTTCGGTAAAAGCAGTAACCAGTCCTACGATCTGTTCGCCTGTATTTTCTATAGTGAGCAAAAAAGAAAAGGGTGAAGTCATTGAGATGATGAAAGTAACTACTGCTGTAGTGATCATGGTCTCGACAAAAATGTCTGGCAAATCTTTCCATTTAACCGATTGATATACAGCCATGCTAATGACCAGTGCATACAGTACAGCTACAGCAGCGGCTTCTGTTGGTGTAAAAACGCCAATGGCAATGCCACCTAACATGATAATAGGCATTAGGAGCGGTAAAAAAGCAGATTTTAGTGCTTTTAGGATTTCTAAAAAGGAGGCTGCAGCATCTTTAGGGTAGTCTCGCCTTTTGGCGATAACGTAAATGGTAACCATTAAAGAAAGCGCCAGTAAAGAACCCGGGATAATGCCTCCGATAAACAATTTACCCACTGAGTTTTCTGTCATGGCTGCGTAAATGATCAAAGGAATACTTGGAGGAATAATCGGCCCCATAACAGAAGAAGCTACTATGACAGAAGAGGCAAAACCAGTATCAAAACCATTGTCTTTCATGGCTTTGAGTTCAATTTCTCCTAAGCCACCCACTGCGGCTACAGCCGAGCCAGACATCCACGAAAAGATAATGCCTGCTATTACATTAGCATGTGCCAGCCCACCACTAATGTGCCCTACCAATACCCTAGCAAAAGTAAATATCCTATCGGTAATGCCACCTGCATTCATAAGCCTGCCGGCCAGTAAGAATAGCGGTATGGCCAAAAAAACATAAGAATCTATACCATTGACCATTTTGTGTGGAATGGCCGTAAAGGGTAAATCTGTGGCGAAACCTATTGCGAGTGCAGCAGCCATGCCCAAAGCCAGTGCTATGGGAAACCTGACCAATGCTAAAACTAAAAAACCGATCAGTAAGAAAGCAAGCATATTAGGTTTTTTGGATTTTTAAAGCCGAGCTTATCAAATCCTCTAGGGCAAAAAGCGCGATACTTGCAGCGGTTACGGCAACAGGTATGTACAACCAGCCTTGAGATATTTGTAAAACAGGTAATGTAGAAAACCAAAGTGTATGTATGGTTTTTACAGCAGCTACAAATACCAAAAGCATAAATGCAATGGCCAATGCTTGCCTGAGCACTTCTGCCATCAATTGAGACTTTTCTGACAGTTTATCTGTGATAAGACCAATGGCGATATGCGCTTTTTTTCTGTAGGTGAGGGCGGCCGCCAAAAAACAAGACCACAAAAAAAGTAAGCGGCTTATTTCTATAGACCAAGCTATGGGAGTTAGGAAGATATATCTAGAGCCTACTCCGGCTATTACCATAAAAAAGAATAAAAATGCACTGATA
>CAKZMZ010000337.1 GCA_937129345.1 uncultured Thalassovita sp.
ACAAGTAATTTCCAATCCTGGTACCTGGCGGCTTTCTGTTTTCTGTATTTCCAGAATACGGTGCGAGATGGTAAGGTGTCTTTTTTGAAGAGTATAGACGAAAAGTCTATGCCATCGAACTTATCTCTAGGGATTTCTTCATTACGTGTCAAGGCCAAGCAAGTAGGCAGTACATCCATGGTAAGTAAGGTAGCTGAACATGTAGCGGGTCGGACCTTGCCTTTCCAATAAGCTATGGCAGGCACCCGATGTCCGCCTTCATATAAATTGCCTTTTGCACCATTGAGCCCACCATTATCGCCAAACTTAGAAAGCGCGCCATTATCAGAAAAGAACAGTACCAGTGTATTTTCTTCTAATTCAAGCGTGCGCAGTTTTGCCATGATTTCACCTACTCCCTCGTCCATCACCTCAACCATTTCTTTGTAGATGCTGTGCCTATCCTGCTCAGGGCCATAATAAGAAAACTCCTTATCGGGATAGCGATAGCCTTGGCTGTTTCTCCCTTGAAACGGCACATGCGGTGCTTCATGGGCTACGTACAAGAAAAAAGGGCGGGCTTTGTTAGCTTCTATAAATTCTACAGCATGTTGGGTAATTAAATCGGTCACGTAGCCTTTTTCCCTTATGGTGTCTAAGTTATGCCACCAATCGTATATCCCCGCATTATCGTAATGAGAATGGTAGTCTATATTTCCACTTACATAGCCATAGAACTCATCAAAGCCTTGGTTTACTGGGTTGTACTCTTTTTTATAACCGAGATGCCATTTACCCATAATGCCCGTGGCATAGCCAGCATGTTTCATGTATTCTGCAATGGTTGTTTGAGAGGTATCCATACCCACTTGCCTGGTTTCTCCTCGCACATAGATAACGCCTTCCAAACCTGCTCTTTGTTGGTAATTGCCCGTGAGCAAAGCGGCCCTGGTTGGTGTGCATACTGGGCCGTTGGCATGAAAGTCAGTAAACTTAATGCCATTTTTTGTCAGTAGATCCAAATGTGGTGTTTGTGTGGAATCATTGCCAAAACTACCGATACCACCATAGCCAAGGTCATCTGCCATAATGATAATGATGTTTGGTGGAGTGTTGACATTTGTTTCAGTACATCCAAAAATTAAACTGGCCAAGAGTAAAAAATACCTGTATGCCCTTTTCATATGTAAGCGCTTTGCGTTATAATTTGCGACTAAGGTAAAAAACTTTTTATTTAGAAGTCAGTTACAAAATTACCTTATTCTTTAATACACGACTTTACCAGCAATGACTCATTCTACTTGTTCAAGTGCCTGTAAAGGGCAATCCCAAAAAGCTAAGAACAAACCCACTTCATTGTTAAGTTTGTTGCTCATTATTGTATTGCCAAATTGCCCCTTTTGTATTATGGCCTATAGTAGTGCCATAACAATGTGTGGTGGCCCAGATATGTATATGGCCGAGAACAATTGGGCTTCTTATCTGCCAATCACACTTTCTATGGTTATTATCGCTATAATATGGATAAACAAGCGAGGAAAAAGAACCACCTATGCACTTCTTTCAGCAATGGTAGGTGCCATGCTTATTGTGTTGGTACATCAATTGATTTTAGCTGAGGCCTTTTATTACCTTGGAACTACTTTGTTATTTGTGGGTATCCTAATCAATAGTAGTTTTGTAGCCGTTTATCATGCTCTTAAAAGAAAGCTCTTTGGTCAGGCCCAAAGCATATCGTAAGAAAGTCTCAGTTCCCTGATTTCATATATGGCAATTCGCCACAACAGACATTTTTCTGAAAATAAATTATTCTTCTTAGGATAGTATTTTACTCATTGAAATTAAGTAATCTACTTGATTTTTATTTGTTAAGCATCTCCTAATGTTTTTTGTAACAACCCGCATTCACAGAATAGTACAATGTTTATTTATATATGTTTATACATTTAGTGTTGGATTATACAATGAAAATGCTAAATTTAAGGTCTGAGGTTATATTTCAACTTTATGGTTTTGTGAATGGCTAATTAAACTTATTAGAAAATTTACAAACTAAAAAGTAAGACGATAGTTAAACTCATACATTAGTAAATATTTAAATGAAATTTCACTAACTAACTTGATACATTATGATTCCATCGTCTTTTGATTACTCTGCCCCAACCACGTTGGAGGAGGCACTCAACCTATTAGAAGAAATAGGTGATGAAGCCAAAATCCTAGCGGGCGGTCACAGTCTCATCCCTATGATGAAACTGCGTTTTGCAGAACCGGAACATTTAATAGACCTTTCCAACGTTCCGGGATTGTCTTACATCAATACTGAGGGCAATACAGTTAAAATCGGCGCCATGACCCGAGAGGTCGATGCTGAAGAATCTGAAGAGCTCAATAAGTTGTTTCCTATTTTTAAGGATGTGGGCAAACTCATTGCAGACCCACAAGTAAGAAACTTTGGTACATTGGGAGGTAATTTAGCCCATGGCGATGCAGCCAATGACCAACCTGCTGTCATGATGGCGCTCAATGCAGAAATTGAAATAATTGGGAAAGAAGGCACTCGTACTGTAGGTATAGATGACTTCTTTTTTGGTTTTTATGCAACTGCAGTTGAAGAAGGAGAAATCCTTACTGCCATTAAAATTCCTATCCCAGATGGCAAATTCGGAAGCGCATACCACAAGAGCGAGCGCAAGGTAGGTGATTATGCTACTGGTGGTGTGGGTGTTCAACTCACTTTTGATAGCAGTGGCACTTGCACCAAAGCAGGAATAGGCCTTACCAATGTAAATCCTACGCCGCTTCGGGCTTCGCGATCAGAAGAAGCCTTAGTAGGCACAACTGTAACGGATGAAGTGATAGAACAGGCAGCGCAATTTGCTTCTGAAGATTGCAATCCATCTGCAGACCTACGCGGTGACGAAGATTACAAACGCCGAATTATCAAAGTACTAACTAAAAGAATGATTGTAAAGGCCAAAGAAAGGGCCTTTTCTTAACTTTAAACTTGTGGAAATGAAAAGAGAAATCACGCTAAAAATCAACGGTGAAGAATACACCAGTACCGTTGAACCAAGAACGCTATTAGTTCACTTTATACGTGAACACGCCATGCTTACAGGAACGCACATTGGTTGCGATACTTCTAGCTGTGGCGCATGTACTATATTAATTGATGGCAAATCAGCAAAGTCATGCACCATTTTGGCCATTCAAGCAGTGGGTAAAGAAATTACCACTGTAGAGGGCTTGGCACTTGCAGACGGGCCACACCCATTGCAGGAAGGCTTTAAAGAAAACCACGGGTTACATTGTGGCTTTTGTACGCCAGGTATGATGATGAGAGCCGTAGAGCTTCTCGAGAAAAACCCTAATCCCACAGAAGAAGATATAAGATGGGGCATCTCTGGAAATCTTTGCAGGTGTACAGGTTATAACAATATTGTTAAGGCCATAAAGTATGCAGGTGCTAAAATGAGAGGCGACGAACTCCCTTCTACCGAACCCGAATTTGTTGAATAACCTTAAAGCCAAAATATTAATATGATACAATGTAAAACATCCAAAGAAATTGGCGGAATGGGTCACTCCGTAAAACGTAAAGAGGATGACCGTTTTGTCCATGGGACAGGAAAATATATAGACGATTTTACCCTACCCGGTATGCTATTTATGGATATTATCAGAAGTCCATATGCATATGCCAAAATCACAAATATCGATAAAGAAGCAGCTATGGCCATAGATGGTGTTGTAGCTGTCATAACCGGTAAAGATTTAGAGCAATATAATTTGCACTGGATGCCGACACTGATGTCTGACATGCAAATGGTATTACCGACTGATACCGTAATGCACCAAGGTCAAGAAGTAGCGGCAGTGATTGCAAAAAGTAGAGAGGCTGCAAGAGATGCCCGCGAAGCCATCATGGTAGAATATGAAACCATGAAGCCGGTGATAGATCCATTTAAGGCATTAGATGACGACGCACCATTATTGAGGCCAGACAAAGAAGGTCAGAAAAATAACCAAGCATGGCACTGGGAAGTAGGCGATAAAGAAGCTACTGAAAAGGTTTTTAACGAAGCAGAGGTAGTCGTAAAAGAACAGATGCATATACCGAGGATCCATGTGGCTTCTATCGAGACTTGTGGATGTGTGGCAAACTACAATAAGATAGATAACCACTTAACTATGTATATGACCACGCAGGCTCCTCACGCCATTAGAACAGTGTTTGCGCTAGTAGCAGGTCATGTCGGGCTAACTGAAGAAAAAATAAGGGTGATTTCCCCAGATATAGGTGGAGGTTTTGGCGGTAAAGTTCCTGTTTTCCCAGGTTACGTTATAGCCATTGCAGCTTCTTTCTTGATTGGTAAGCCAGTTAAATGGATCGAAGACCGTTCTGATAACCTGACGAACTCTTTCGCAAGAGATTACCACATTACTGCTGAAATGGCAGGTACAAAAGATGGAAAAATACTGGCAACAAGAATGAAAGTTTTGGCGGACCATGGTTATACCGATGCTGCGGCCAATCCTTCTAAGTTTCCGACAGGTATGTTCTCTATTGGTACGGGTTCTTATGATTACCCTACTGCGTTTATGGAAGCAGATGCCATCTATACCAACAAACCACCGGGGGGTGTCGCATATCGTTGTTCTTTCCGCGTAACTGAAGCAGTACATGCCATTGAGCGCATCACTGATAGGTACGCCCTAGAGATAGGTAAAGACCCTGCAGAATTGAGGATGCAGAACTTTATCAAAAAAGAGCAGTTCCCTTACAAATCTCCTACAGGATGGGAATATGACAGTGGTGACTACCATGCAGGGCTTGAGCTTGCCATGAAAACGGTAGATTACCAAAAACTTCGCGAGGAGCAAAAAGAATTGCGCAAACAAGGCAAGTTGATGGGTATTGGTCTTTCTACCTTTACTGAAATAGTAGGCGCAGGACCTTCAAAGGATTTTGATATCCTTGGAATCAAGATGTTTGATAGTGCCGAGATCCGCGTACATCCAACAGGAAAAGCCATTGCGCGTTTTGGTACAAAATCGCAAGGTCAGGGACATGAGACTACTTATGGGCAAATCATTGCCGAGGAGTTGGGCATACCTTCTAAAGACATCATCGTAGAAGAAGGTGATACAGATACTGCACCTTATGGACTAGGTACTTATGCTTCACGCTCTACTCCTACCGCAGGTGCAGCTGCTGCTATTGCCGCTCGTAAATTAAGAGACAAAGCCAAAAAGATTGCAGCATATCTACTAGAGGTAAGCGAAGACGATTTAGAGTGGGAAACTGGTAAATTCTTTGTAAAGGGTGCGCCTGAGAAATCAAAAACTATTCAAGAAATCGTTTTTGCCTCTTATACCAACCACCCACAAGGCATGGAAGCAGGTTTTGAAGCTACCCACTACTATGATCCACCAAACTTAACCTTCCCTTCAGGTGCTTACATTTGTGTAGTAGATATAGACCCTGAGACTTTTGATATAAAAGTAAGGAGGTTTGTTGCCATAGACGATGCAGGTAACATCATCAATCCAATGGTAGCTCAGGGCCAGGTACACGGCGGCTTAACACAAGGTTTGGCTCCTGCTATGTACGAGGAAATCATTTATGATGAAGAAGGCAATGCAATCAATGGTACTTTGATGGATTACTTGGTGCCAACAGCAGTTGAGTCTCCAAACTGGGAGACAGGCCATACGGTAACGCCTTCGCCACACCACCCAATTGGTGCAAAAGGTATTGGTGAGTCGCCTACGGTAGGTGCACCACCGGCCATTGCCAATGCCATTGTAGATGCATTAAAACCTTATGGTGTAACCCATATGGACATTCCTATAACACCTTATAAAATCTTCAAGAAATTGAAAGATATGGGTGTTTTGGATAAGCCAATTACTGAATAAATATTATGTAATGCCAGTGCCCATTGGGTGCTGGCATTTGTTTTACTAACAAAGTGCACCCTAAATCAGAAAACCTCCTACAAAAATTAATTGTAAACTATGATTCCTGAAGTAAACCAGCTCATAAAAGAATGTGACCAATTAGGCTATATTGTAGAAGAAGAATTGGCTACGGTGTTATTGTTAATGCTTAGAATACAGAAGCCACTTTTATTAGAAGGTCCTCCTGGTGTAGGAAAAACCGAAGCCGCACATATCATAGCTTCACACTTAGATACCGAACTTATAAGACTACAATGTTATGAAGGGCTAGATGTTAGTACATCCATCTACGAATGGAATTACCAAAAGCAATTGCTTTCGATAAAAATCAATGAGAATGAGCGCATGTCTGCTACAGAAAAAGAGCAGCATATTTTTGGGGATGAATTTTTATTGAGCAGGCCTCTATTAAAATCAATTACCGCTAAAGATAAAGCGCCGGTTCTGTTAATAGATGAAGTTGATCGTGCAGACGAAGAGTTCGAGGCTTTTTTGTTAGAACTGCTGTCTGATTTTCAAATCAGCATACCTGAGTTGGGAACCATAAAGGCAGTACACAGACCCGTGGTCATCTTAACTTCTAACAGAACAAGAGAATTGAGCGATGCTTTGAAAAGAAGGTGTTTATACCATTGGATCACTTATCCTCAATTTGACAAAGAACTGAGGATCGTACATAAAAAATATCCCGATTTAAGTGGAGATGTAGCCCAGCAATTGGTAGCATTTGTTGAATATTTAAGGGGAATGAATCTGCAAAAGTCTCCCGGCATTGCAGAAACCTTAGATTGGGCAAATAGCATGATGGCCTTACATGCCAATGAGTTCTCTAAAGAATACATAGATAAAACCCTAGGTTGCATATTGAAGTCGGAAACAGACATGCGCAACATAAAATCTATGAAAACCGAAAGCATTTTAGAAGAGATCAAAAGCTAAGACAAGAAGCGGATGGCACTTTTTCACTTTAGCAATTACAGCACATTTGAAGAAGCCATGATAGGCTTTACCGCCTATTGCCGCGAACACGATTTAAGGGTAGGACTCTCCCACTCTCAAGAAGCGTTAATTGCTGCTCAGCAAGGTTTTTCTACCGACAAGCAAACTTTAAAATACACGCTTAAATCGCTTTTTTGCACTTGCGAAGAAGAGCATACCACTTTTGAAAAATGCTTTGAGACTTATTGGGGCAAGCGAAAACACGATTATGCCCATAAGATTGAAAAGCAAGCGCAATCTAATATCACCAAAAAAGCAAGCGCCTCATTGGTAATGATGGGTTTTAACCCTAATAAAAAAGAAAACGAGCAGGAAGAAGAAGAGGCCAAAAATGTAACCGGTGCTAGCAAGATAGAGTCGCTAAAGAAAACCGACTTCTCAAAAATAGCCGCCATAGACAACGAAATTTTAGAAAGATTGGCCGAACAGCTACTCAAACAGCTCAACCATAGGTTAAAGCGGAAGTTAGAGGCCACCAAAAAAGGTAAAATAGACATTAGAAAAACCATAAGAAACAACCTTTCTTATGGAGATGCATTGATCAACTTGGCAAGAAAGAGCAGAAAATTAGAAAAATACAGACTGATTTTGCTATTGGATGTGAGCGGTTCTATGGATAAATATTCGTTTTTTCTATTGAAATTTATTTGGTCATTAAAAACCAACCTAAAAAATATTGAAGCCTTTGTTTTTAGTACGCACTTAATAAGAATAACCGACTACCTGCATCAGCATGAATTAGACGAGACACTTTGGCAATTGAGCCACAATGCAAACAATTGGTCTAGCGGTACAAGAATAGGAGCATGCTTTAAGCAGTTTAACGACGATTATGCCAAGCGCATACTGAACGGTAAAAGCATTACCATTGTTTTAAGTGATGGACTAGATAATGGAGAACCCGAAGAGCTTTCTCAGGAGCTGCATAAAATTAAAATGCGAACGAGTAAGTTGGTTTGGTTAAACCCTTTAAAAGGTATGAAAGGCTATGAACCCCTAGCCAAAGGTATGAAAGCAGCTATGCCCGAACTAGATAGATTTGAATCTGCCCACAATTTAGAAAGCTTGTTAGAACTAGAAAATATTTTGTCCCATGTATAATGAATTATTGCAAGAAGAGATCAAGCAGCAGCAATTAAAAAATGAAGTAGCAGCCGTTGCCGTAATAGTAAGAAGAGAAGCACCGACCTCAGGTAAGCCTGGCGATAAAGCCCTCATTACCGCAGATGGAGCAGTTAAAGGATGGATAGGCGGTGGCTGCACCAAAGGGATAGTCATAAAAGAGGCATTATCGGCCATTAATGAACTTACCCCGAGATTGGTACGTATTCATCCGGGTTCAGATGCATCTGAGCAACCCGGCGTAAAAAACTACAAGATGACTTGCATGAGCGGGGGAACTGTAGAAGTTTACATAGAACCTTTGGTGCCCACTACTAAGATTACTATATTCGGTCGCTCACACATTGCGCAAGCACTTTGCAGAGTAGGCATGGCGGCTGGGTTTTCCGTTTCAGTAGTCTCAGATTTGGCCGATAAAGATATTTTTCCTGAAGCGAAAGAAATTAAGCCGCTTACGGGTTTTGAAACAAAAGAAACCCCTAATGATTTTGTAGTGGTCTGCACCCAAGGAGAAGACGACGAGAAGAGTTTGGCAGCAGCCTTAAAAACCAATGCGCGCTATATCTCTTTTGTAGCCAGTTTTAAAAAAGCCAATGCGGTTTTTATGACGCTAAAAAGGCAAAAGGTACCGCATAGCCAATTGGTAAAAATCAAGACGCCCGCTGGTTTAGACATTAATGCTAAAACGCCTGATGAGGTCGCCATTTCTATTTTGGCAGAGATCATTCAAGTAAAGCGTACAAAGCAGGCTGAGGAAAACACCGATGCCAAAAAGCAGGAAAAGCAAATCACCAACGATCTTTACATCAACCCTGTTTGCAATGTGCCTGTGCAGAAGAGTACGGCCAAGCATGTTTTAGAATACAAAGGCGAAAAGGTATATTTCTGTTGTGACGGCTGTAAAGTATCTTTCGAGAAAGAGCCCGAGGCTTATATGAAATGATGTCTATAGTACCTAAAGCACATCAGCCCATGAATTAATTCATGGGCTTTGTCTTTTGAAAATTGCATTTTTTAATGCCTCATCATTAGCAATATAATCAGCCACATCTTTAGCCCAAATTTGGTAAGTAATTAAAGCGGGATGTACGCCGTCACTAAAATACTTTTCTGGCTCATAAGCTATACCAAATCTAGTATTCCAATCTTCAAATGTGATTCTCCTGCCATAGTAAAAGACGTTGTCCGTATCTTTTGCAATACTGCTTAGCTCATCGCCGAGCATCTCAACCAAATTACCTACTGTAAATTTAATGAGTGGCGTAAATGCAGGAAAGTTCTTGATGGGTGGCATATTGATGAACACAATGGGTGCTCCGATATATAATTTTTGTAAGTTCACAATCAATTGTTTGATGCCCCTCCTCCATCTGTTAGGCGAATTCAAGTAAAAAGCATCATTGCCGCCTAAGCCAATTACAATTAAATCCGCTTCTATACCAACCATTTTTGGCAAAAGCCTTTCTGATACTTTTTCGGCCGTGTAACCACTTTTGGCAAACACTCGCCATTTAATATCAACTTCTAAACGCTTGCTTAATGCTTGGGCCAGCGTACCAGAAAAACCTTCTTGATGCGTAGACGCCCCCACCCCGGCAATGGTACTTTCGCCAATGGTTATCAAGTTTAAGCAATGGGTATGATCATTCTCAACCTTACCACTAGGTTCTTTGGCCTCAGGTAGCTTAGGCACGCTCTGCCTAATTCTTTTTCCTTGCCAATACATTAGTGGGAGAAAAGGCCATACGAAAAAAGCACTAAAAATGTATTTAAGCTGGTTCATTTTGTTTTTTGTTAAAATAATGCAGCAAATGCTGAATTTTATCTTTCTGCTTGAGTAAATCTTTGCCACTAATTTCAGCTGTTTTAATCGCCTTTAAATTGGGTAATCTCCACTTGCCGTGAGCAAAAGAATACATCCAGAACAAATCTATGTAATTGAGTAAGATATTGAATTTTTCGTCTAATCCAGTTGCTTTTAATTTAAAACCTAGCCGCTTAGCAGTACGGTCACTAAAAAAATAAGAACTGCCTCTGACCATTACTGTACCGGGCAAATCCTTTTTTTCAACTTTATCTATAATATTAAGAAGCCCCTGCATATAGTATTTTAGCAGTTGGTATCTAGCTGCATTACCAGCCTTGGCACTTCTCATATTTAATAAGTAATCGAAGCTAGTGCCATTGTGCAGATCGTGTTTTTTTTCTGTAGGATTGTACACCAAAAGCATTGGTGAAAGGTATTTATAAACCCCTATGATCGTGAAAAGTGGAGTCATAAAGAATTGCATAAAAGGTGCAAGTAAAAAAATAGCTAGAGACCACCACATCGACTCCAACAGCAAGTCCATCCACAGATAGGCAATAAGAGAAGCAATTAAAAAAGTGATGATTGTGGTTGTCCACTGTGTTATTTTTGAATAATCGTAAAAAGGCTTCATGCTGATCCAAAAAAGAATACTGTAAAAATAGGGATATTGATCCAATAAAATCATCCCCAAGGTTTGATCTTACAAGTTTACAATAAAAGCTTTGCTGTAACCCTATAGAGAGCCAAAGTTATAACTAATCTCTGCTATTTCTCAATATAAAGCTGCACTTAAGATCGATTGTTCATAAAATACCCTGCTCGAAAGCTCCATTAAAAAGTAGAAAACTCTATTTAGAACTTTGCTCGGCGTTTCTTAAATTTGATATTGGCTAATTTTCTGTAAATCCTATTTTAACTAGCCAATTAAATTGAGTCGATGTTGGCTGCATTTTTATAAAACAGTATTTCAGCTATTAAAAAGCAAAAAATATGGAGATGAAAGACAGACGCTTGTTTTCAACAAGCATTTTTGTGATGTGTGCATTTATGGCTGTTGTATTTTTTATGATAAGTTGTCAGCCCGACAAAGTGAAGTTTTCTGAAGAGATTACAGCCCAACTACCCAAAGAGATTGATTATAACCTACACATCAAGCCCCTACTTTCAGACCGTTGCTTTGCTTGCCATGGCTTTGATAAAAATGCGAGGAAAGCAGGTTTGAGACTAGATACAGAAGAAGGAGCTTATGCTGCCTTGAGTGAGAACAAAGGCGGACATGCCATTGTGCCTAACAATCCGCACGATAGTGAGGTTTTTAACCGTTTGTATACCGATGACCCAGAGGTCGTGATGCCTCCGCCTGAATCCAACCTTTCTTTGAGCGAGTATGAAAAAGCACTTATTACTCGATGGATAGAAGAAGGTGCAGCATACAAACCGCATTGGTCTTTCATAAAACCAGAAAAACCAAACATCCCTCAGTCTAAAAGCGGCGTAGTAGAAAATGAAATAGACAATTTTGTTTTAGCAAGGTTAGCAACAGAGGGCTTGTCGCAATCTGAGCAGGCCAGCAAAGAAAGGTTGATAAGGAGGGCAAGCCTAGACTTAACAGGGCTACCGCCTACCTTAGATGAAATTGATGCCTTTATAGCAGACGAAAGTCCTAATGCCTATGAAAAAGTGATAGACAAGTTATTGGCCTCAGAAACTTATGGAGAAAGAATGGCTTTGGAATGGATGGACGTGGCACGCTATGCAGACTCGCATGGAATGCATGCAGATGGAGCTCGCTTTATGTGGCCTTGGCGCGATTGGGTGATCGATGCTTTTAACGAAAACATACCTTATGATGAATTTATTACCTGGCAGGTTGCTGGCGACATGTTACCCAATGCTACCCAAGAACAAAAACTAGCTACTGGCTTTAATCGCAATCATGCCATGACAGCCGAAGGCGGCGTTGTAGCAGAAGAATTCAGGCTCAAATATGTGTTTGACCGCGCCAATACCACAGCAACTGCCTTTTTGGGCTTGACCATGGAATGTGCCCAATGCCATGACCACAAATTTGACCCTATCTCGCAAAAAGATTACTATGCTCTATCGGCCTTTTATAACAATGTAAGGGAGCTGGGCATGGCAAGCAACGATGGAAATTATGGCCCCATGCTGTTGCTTGCCTCTGAGCAAGAAAAGCACATGTTAGATAGTATTGATGAAGCAAAAGCAAAGCTGACGAAAGCACTAGGGAAAGTAAAAAAAGATAAGAGCGGTTTGCTAGATTTTATAGCAGCATTGCCTGACGATAAAACAGTAACACCCCCTGAGCCTACAGCCTATTTTCCTGTTGAGCATATTTCTAAAATCGATAAAAGGAAAATTATTGATAATAATAACAAGACAAGAATTAGTAACGAACCACAAGTAATTGACGGAGTGAGAGGAAAGGCACTTCATTTTGACGATGGCTATGAATTTCTTGAATTAAATGAGATAGGTGAACTTGAACTAAATGAACCCTATACCGCAGTGATTTGGGTCAAGCCCGATGTAAAAGGTAAAATTCAATCATTAATGGGTACGGCAGGCCAGAAAAACAGTTTTTGGAGAGGATGGGACTTTTATTTAGATAGCACCAATCAGCCTGCGGTAAAACTCACCAATTCATTGCCACACAATTTAATCCATATTAAATCTGAAGAAACCATACCTATTAACGAATGGACACAACTAGCCTTTACCTATGATGGAACGGCAGATGCTTCTGGTCTTAAGATATATATCAACAATCGGTCGGTCGTTACAAATGTGCTTTATAACAAGCTATACAAATCTATAAAAACTATTAGGTTTGCTGGCGCAGAAGTAATTAACCGACCGATTAGAATTGGAAGGTCGTATCGGGTACATACAGGAGAGTTTGGCATATACAATGGAGCAGTAGATGAAATCAGAATTTTTAAAAACCGATTGACAGAAGCAGAAATTGATTTACTCTACCATAATACTATAAATAAGGCAGCAACCCCATTAAAAACAATGCCTGAAAAAGTACAGCAAGAGTATTATTTGGCTAGAGAAAACGATACTTTCCAAAAATTGCATCAGCAAATTAGAGCGGTAACCGGTAAAAGAAGTGCCATAGCAGACCCTATCCCCGAAATAATGGTGATGGAAGAAATGGATAAGGCTAGGGATATGCATGTGTTGGACCGAGGCATGTATGACGCCCCTAAGGAGAAAGTATCCCCGGCTACACCCGAGAGTGTACTGAGTTTTACGGAAGATTTTCCTAGAAACCGATTAGGGTTGGCGCAATGGCTCACCAGCCCAGAAAACCCACTAACAGCTAGGGTTACAGTAAACCGCTATTGGCAAATGATTTTTGGAACGGGCATAGTAGATACACCGCATGATTTTGGCTTACAAGGGAGCCTGCCCACACATCCCAAACTACTAGATTGGCTGGCCATCAATTTTATGGAGAGTGGCTGGGATGTAAAGCAATTGCTCAAAACCATGGTGATGTCGGCTACCTACAAACAGCAGTCTACCGTTACGCTTAAATTAAAGCAAAAAGACCCTAATAATATTTTATTGGCTAGGGGGCCTTCCGGCAGACTTCCCGCTGAAACCATTAGGGATAATACCTTGGCGGCCAGTGGTCTCTTGGTGAAACAGGTAGGTGGTGCCAGCGTAAAGCCCTATCAACCAGAAGGTCTGTGGATAGAAAAAGGTAATTTCTCGCGTGCATTATTACATTACAAACCAGACAAAGGGGATAGCCTTTACAGAAGAAGCCTTTATACTTTTATAAGAAGAACAAGCCCCCACCCTGCTATGATCGCCTTCGATGCACCCAGTAGAGATGCATGCACCGTTAAGCGAGAAAAAACGAATACCCCACTCCAAGCTCTGGTCTTACTCAATGACCCTCAGTTTGTAGAAGCCGCCAAAGTAATGGCAGTCCGTGTACAAAAAGAAGTTTTGGGTGAAATCTCGGGTGAAACCTCAGGTGAAACCTCGGGTGAAATCTCGGATGAAATCTCAAAGCTTAAAGTACAACAACTTACGTATGCATTTAGATTAGCTACGGGCAGAGCGCCGAAGGATAATGAATTAGAAATCTTACAAGACATGTATTCAGAAACTTTAGCTATTTTCAAAAAATCACCCCAAAAAGTGAATGATTTATTGTCTGTGGGTGAATACGAAATTGGAACTGAATACGAAACCCCAGAAACGGCTGCTTTGAGTGTAATCAGTAGCACACTTCTCAACCACGATGAAGTTTATACCAAAAGATAATGGCACTTATAGACCATGGATACAATTACTGAAAATTTGCAGCTACATGGTTTTTTTTATCAAAATCTCATTGAGTTTAAGATATACCTCACATCCTATTCTCCTACGCTTGGTAGATGCTTCCTAATCTTCTTCAAGATGTTTCCTTCAAGTTGTTTGTATTCTTCTTTATTAGTACCTTAATAGACCCCCTAATTTAGGTGATAATCTTAAATCAACATTTTGTACTCCCTAAAAGCCATTTAGTCAAAAACTCCATTAAAAAGTAGAATCATCCATTTAGAATTTTGCTCTGCTTTTCTTAAATTTGGTTAAGGCTAATTTTCTGTATATTTCAAATTTTATTTTAACAAAATAGTCAAACTGAGCCAATATAGGCTCTATTTATATATAACAGTATTTTAGCTATCAAAAAGCAAAAAAATATGGAGATGAAGGACAAGCGCTTGTTTTCTACAAGCATTTTTGTTGTGTTTGCATTTATGGCTGTTGTATTATTTATGATAAGCTGCCAGCCCAGCAAAGTGGAGTTTCCCGAAGAGATTGTAGCACAGCTACCAAAAGAAATTGATTATAACCTACACATCAAGCCCCTACTTTCAGACCGTTGCTTTGCTTGCC
>CAKZMZ010000338.1 GCA_937129345.1 uncultured Thalassovita sp.
TGTAGCCAAGCGATCGGGCAGATGCTCCCCCTCAGGGCCATCTTCCAACCGAGGGTTGCCATAAGGGGAAAAGTACTTTTTACCGCCGTAAGGCCCTCCCCGTTCTATCCCACCTTTATTAATGTCAAACCCATTGTCTTCTGGGAAGTAGCCTTCTGGCCCCAAATGCCATTTGCCTGCAAAGAAAGTCTTGTAACCAGCCCCTTTCATTGCTTCTGCCAAGGTAATGTCTTCTGCGGGAAGCTGCCTTACGTAGTTGGCAGGTAACAATATATCATGTCGGCCTGCACTGCGCCAAGCAGTATCTGTCCTAGCCCCGATCCAATCGGTAATGCCGTGTCTTGCAGGAGTTTTTCCAAGCATAATGCTGGCCCTTGAGGGACTGCAAACCCGGCTACCAGCATAGCCTTGTGTAAAAATAAAGCCTTCATTAGCAATGCGGTCTATGTTGGGGGTTTCGTAATAATTGCTACCTGTAGCACTTAAATCGGCATGCCCCATATCATCCACCAAAATAAAAAGGATATTGGGCTTGGGTTGCTCACTTTCTTCTTTTGGTGAGCAAGCAAGAAAAACTGATACAATAAAAAGGAAAGGGATGGTTTGTCTACTCATAAGTTAAATTTATCAAGCTTAAATATAGTATGATAGCAGTTTATGTTCAAAATTTAATTGAAGCTGAAATGTGGGTTGCTCACATGAGGACACTAAGAATTGTAGCTAAAGATTTTTTTGGGTTGATTCTCTTTTTGTTTGTGATTTCTAATAGCTTTAAGTTTTTGCTAAATTTTAAATCCTCTTAAATGTCGGATATAAGTATCCGACATCACTTTGGAACTTAAGTTTATCTTAGTAATCAAAATATACTTCAACGATTCTATCTACCAGTTGATCACTTGCCTGTCTCTAAAAAATTTTCCAGTTAAAGTAAAGGGGGCTTCGGTGGCGAGCCAAACAGGGGTTTCAGCTCCTTTTTCTATGCTTCTTGAAGCTCCTACGCCGCCCATGTCTGTTTTTACCCAACCAGGGCAAACAGCATTTACGCTTATTTTTTCTTTCTGCAGTTCTAGAGCCAATTGTCGGGTAATCATGTTCAAAAAAGTTTTGGAACTGCCATAAGCAGGTGCCCAACCGTCTAAGGGTTCGCTCATGGTACCGCTGCTGCTAGACATGTTTACAATGCGAGCAGGCTTTTTCATGAAAGGCAAAAAGGCTTTTATAACTCTCAGAATACCATAAGCATTTACTTCAATGGTTCGTTGCCATACATTTTCGGAATCTTGCAGTAAACTTTTGTCTTCTTTTAAAAGGACGGCGGCATTGTTCACTAAGGCATCTAATTCCAATTTTAAAGCCTTAAAGTTCTGTGCTGCGGTTTTTATACTGTCGGCATTTCCCACATCCATTAGCAAGGTTTCTGCATCGATTTTTTGGGAATACAGGCTCGCTTGAGCCTCTTCTAAGCGGTTGGCATTTCTACCTGCAATAACAACCTTAAAGCCTCTTTGCCCTAATTGCTTGGTTATTTCAAACCCAATGCCCTTATTGGCACCAGTCACTAACGCTGCTCTCATATTTTTACTTGAATATTTATTGGCAAATATCCAAAAACTCTAGCAACTCTTCTTGAATAGTTTTAGCTTTATCTTTCAAGTACCACGTCTGTAATTCAGTCTGAAAGTCTTTGAAGGGAATTTCGTCTTTTTTTGCTTTATAGACCTGAAACATATCTTGGGCAGGTTTGGGTCTTGGCCCCCAAGCGCCCTTTACCTCCAGTGATGATTGATCTACTACAATAAGTTTGGGAATGGAGCGCCCGCCGTTGGTCAAGAAATGATCCATTAATTCCAAGTTGTCATCTCTAAAAAGAAGCGACATACTAATTTTGCCTGAAGCGGCTGCTATTTTATTTAAAACAGGTAGAATTTGAGCGGCATCCCCACACCAACTCTCCGTGAGTACCAACCAATTTAAATTACAAGAAATGGCGTTGGCTTTCTCTATGATTTCTGGAGAAAGCTCCAGCGTTTTATCCAAACGGTTCATGCGTTGGTTGTTCAATTTTGTGTAGAAAATCAAGCTTTCTGTTTGGTTAGGACCACTTGTTTTTTCTTCAGATACCAGTTTGGCTGTAACGATCCTGTAATCTTCATAGCTAATAGCTTTTTCTAAGCTGGTTTGTATTAGTTCTTTCATCACTTGGGTTCAGTTTTAAAAAGAACTGCTTATAAGCACTTAAGGTTCTGATATACCTTAAACAGGTTAAAATCGGCCTATCTCATTTGTAGTATTGTATTTTTCTAAGCGCTTCTTCTGTATTGAAATTCATCAATACTTTTTCTGAAGAAGGTCTGAGTGTCTGTACCTTTGACTTGCGCAGTATTTTTTGAAGGCTGAATTGTTTTTGTGCTACTGCTTCCTGCATCATAGGCCTTATCTCTTTTTTATAGATTGTAAAAGTGGTTTCGGGGTATAGGCTCCCCTCTTTTTGAAAGGTGATTATTTCGCCTGAAAAATTGGCTGGAGGTTCGGCTGAAAGTTCGGTTGAAAGTTCGGCTGAAAGTTCGGCAACTTCTA
>CAKZMZ010000339.1 GCA_937129345.1 uncultured Thalassovita sp.
TGATAGAGTAATTGGAGGTTTGGAGAAGAAAAACAAAATCATTTCTCCAAGTGAGAAAAAAATAGTTGCTTATCACGAGGCTGGCCATGCAGTGGCAGGTTGGTTCTTAGAGCATGCCGACCCATTGGTAAAAGTGAGTATTGTACCAAGAGGTGTAGCTGCGCTTGGTTATGCGCAATATCTTCCTAAGGAGCAGTTCCTGCATACAACAGAGCAAATGATAGACGAGATGTGCATGGCTTTAGGAGGTAGGGCTGCAGAAGACATTGTCTTCAATAAAATCTCAACGGGTGCTCTTAGTGATTTGGAGAGAATTACCAAAATGGCTTACAGTATGGTTACTATTTACGGAATGAACGACGTAATAGGTAATCTGTCTTTCTATGATTCTAAGCGTTCAGATTATTCCTTTGAAAAGCCGTATTCTGATGCTACAGCAGAAACCATAGATAAGGAGGTTAAAAAATTAATTGACCTTGCTTACGAAAGGACAAAAAATCTACTCATAGAGAAGAGAGAAGAGCTTGAAATACTTGCTCAAGAGTTGTTAAAAAGAGAGATTATTTTCCAAAAAGATTTGGAAGCTCTAATAGGTAAGCGTCCTTTTGAAACAGAAACTACATATCAGAAATTTACCAGGGGAGAGACTGAGCAGAACGGCGAAAAAGAAGAGAAAAAAGAGTCTGATAGTCACAAAGATGTTTCAGCAAGCAAAAACGGAAAGTCTGAAGATACAGAAATAAAAGATGAGAGTGATTCCAATTCAGACGACTCTACAGAAGAAGTGGAAGAATCTAAGTCTTAACTGTTGATAGTTCATTGCAAAAAAAATCTCTAGCTATAAGCTAGGGATTTTTTTTTTTTTGTTTTATCGTTTGTTGATAAATCTCAAGGAGGAGCTTTATGTTTACCTCTGAGGTGAATTTTTGAGTATAAGTCTCTCTGGCATTGTTAGAAAGTCTCCCCAATAAAGTATTGTCTTCTTCCAATAAAGATATTTTGTTTTTTAATTCAGTAGAGTCTGCAGGTTCAAACAATAATCCGTTATAATTGTCTTGGATCATTTCTGCTGGTCCACCAATGTTTGAGGATATGATAGGAGTACCTACCGAAAATGCCTCTAAAATTACCATGGGCATGCCTTCGTACCAAACAGAGGTAAATATTAGCGCCTTAACAGATTTAAGTATCTCCACAACTTCTTTTCTTGGTCTAAAGCCTAAATATTCTATATTCTCATGCTCATTTGCCGCAGTTTCAACCATAGATTTCAGAGGGCCGTCACCTAAAATCTTAATATTAGACTTAGATTCAGAAAAAGCATTTAGCATAGTAGCTATTCCTTTTTCTTCAGATAAGCGTCCAATAAATAAGAAATCTTTCCTCTTATCTTTACCTACTCCAATATCTGGAACAAAATTAGGTTTAACCACAAATTGTTGTTCGCTTGCACCTAATGAAGTACCAATAAATTTCTTCTTTGCAAATTCTGTGAGGGTGATGTATCTATCTATTTTTTTGCTCCAAGTTTTTAGTATTTTATGTACTCCTGTCATAAAAACAAGAGAAGCTGTTTGTACCATAGATTCTCTATAAACTCCTTGCAATATGGGCTTTAAAGGAAATCTTTTGTAGATGTTATCTTCATAGATTCTACCATTAAAGTACAGGTAAGCACTTGGGCAGATGAGTCTGTAGTTGTGTAGCGTCATCACCACGGGTATTCGCAATTCTTGGGTCGCATAAAAAATAGAGGGGGATGCTAAAGGAAAAAAATTGTGAATGTGAATAATATCAGGTTTAAACGCTCTAATTTTCTCGAGGAGCTTCTTTTTTCCCCTTGGATTGTAAACAGCCAATAATCCAGTTAAGATTTTGTCTTTAGTAGTTTTTATTTCATGATTATCGTAAAGAAGTGTATCGACTATAATATTGTTTTTTTTTAACAACTCTACTTCCGATTCAAATACAGTATCTTCTCCACCTCTCTGTTGGTAAGTATTATGCACAACAAGTACTTTCATTATTTAAGTTACTTTTCTAGGCGATTGATTTTAGCATTAAATTAAAAAGTTAAGGTGTAATCCGTGAATTACACCTTTCTTAGATATTACAAAAGTTTATACTTGAGTGCTCCTTCAAGCAGGAAACAAAGACAATTGCTCCTTGTAAAGTTGATGCTTAGTTAAGTTAGGATCAAACTCTACATCATCATAAGTAATTACTTGATCTTGCGATAAATCGCGTTTTAATTTACAGCCTTCGGCTAAGCCCATTGGTAAAAGATTCTCTTTCCTGGCCGTATCATAGTTCTCACACACGCCGTATGACTTAAAACCACCCAGGCCGTCAATGATTTCGCCAGCTTTTAAGTCAAATTTGGCAGTGGCGACCACTTCTACAACGGGGCCTGCTTTAGGGGCTAGTATGATATCCTGAAAATCTACCATTCTTGCTATAGAGTTTGCAATCTCAAAGAAAAGTAAATGGTAAGGAGTATAGAAACTGTATAGAGGACCTTCGCCTAGTTTTCCGTACTTTAAATATTTTTTAGACCAAGGGTCTTCTGTAGTTGCATAAATAAAAACTCCTGGACCTGGTTTTGGCCCAACCACATAATCTACAATTCCACCTAGAGATTTTAATTCTTCAATATCGTATAAATGCATAAGGTCATCGATATGCTCTTTAGAATGGTGGCCATACATGCCTCTAGTGGCTACCTTCATGCCGGTGGCATTGGCAATACAAGCTTGTTCAAAAGAGATTTTAGTACCGTCTGCAAAGCTGGTGACCATTTCGGGGGTCATGTCCCATTGAGCTGCAAAGCTTTTTTGGGTCTCAGGGGTACGATAATGGTCTTGTAAGCCTTTTATGTTGCCACAAAGTAGAGGTTCAAAACCCATACTTTTTACAAAACGATAAAGGTTGAGGGTTACACCAGGTTGGTCTCCGTCCCCAACGCTGTACATAACACCAGCATCGTCCGCTTTTTTCTTTAAAATAGGACCAAGCGTAGCGTCAATTTCAGCATTAAAAGACAGTATGTGTTTGCCATGTTCCATTGCTTTAAGCATTGCATTGGCTGCAAACTCAATTGTACCAGTTACTTCTACGATGATATCCATGCCATCAGCTTGGCAGAGGGCTTCAATATTATTGGTAATGGCTGGTTTTCCCTTTTTGATGGCTTCTTCTAACTCAGCTGTGGTTTTGGCAATGCTGTAGTCCTTCATACCCACATACTCATAAGCCGCTTGTGCTTTTTCTACTGTTCTGTTGTAAGTGGCTGCTACTACCATTCCGGGCGTATATTTCACAATTTGGTTCATCATGCCCTTAGACATTTCTCCAGCGCCTATTAGCCCAACTTTTATAGGGTTGTTCTCTTTTTCTCTTTTATTTAATGCATTATCTACGATGATCATTTTTTGCAGATTTGAAAAGCTTATAAATCTATTTAAATTTTTTAAAAAGGACTT
>CAKZMZ010000340.1 GCA_937129345.1 uncultured Thalassovita sp.
ATAAATCTTTTAACCGACATTTCCCACCCCATTTTACTTTTCAGTTTATTTTTCTGATTTTGGTCGGATGTCAGTAGAACTATCAACAAAAGTATTAGATCATTTGGGTTTAGTAAGTGGTATGTGTGATGAACTCGACATTGTCTCGCAGATAGATGAGCATATGCCCCAAGACCTTGCCCAGCGCGAGGTCAGCATCGGCACGATATGTAAGGCATCGATCATCAATGGTCTGGGTTTTACCGAACGTAGGTTATATATGGTGCCCTCATTTTTTGAGGGAAGGCCTACCGAACTATTATTAGGCAATGGGGTCCAGTCCGAACATCTTAACGATACAGTAATCGGTCGGGCGTTGGATGCCATCCATGCCTACGGGATCACCGCACTGTTTGCCCAGCTCTGTCCGGTCATCTGTAAGCAATTGGGACTGATCACCCGTTATGCCCACTTGGATAGTACCACGTTCCATTTACATGGGCGCTACAATAGTTGCTCTCCGCCAGAGGATGGTACTGTTTTACACCTGACCAAGGGCTATAGTAGGGACCATCGCCCCGATCTGAACCAAGCCGTGATCAACTTGATTACCGAGAACCAGGCAGGGATTCCCATTCATATGGAAACACTCGATGGCAATACAAGTGATAAGACCAGCTTTAAGGATACCATCAAGGGGCATATCGAATGCTTACAACAGGTAACCGATTTTGATTATATAACGGTGGACAGTGCAGGTTATACCCAAGAGAACCTACAGACCAATAGCGGTCAGGTAAAGTGGATCGGCAGGGTACCCGAGAGGATAAAAGCATGTAAAGAACTGATAAGCAGTCCGGTACCCATGCGACCTTTAGAGGAAGGGTATCAGTATGCAGTAATAGGTTCTACCTATGCAGACATACCTCAACGATGGATGGTCATATATTCCCCGCAGGCTCATGAACGTGAAGTGACCACCTTTATCAAAAGATATGGTAAACAAAACCAAAAGGAGTCCCGAGCAGCGGTCCGGTTTGAAAAAGTATCCTTCGCCTTGTCGAGAAGATGCACAAAAAGCTGTAGAAAAGTTGAGGAAAAGCCTGAAAACGTTACAGGTCGACTCATTTGAGATTACCACCAAGCACCTACGCTACAAAACCAAGGGAAGACCTAAGACGGGAGCAGTCCCTGAGGAGATACATTCAGTGAAGCTAAGGCTCAGTAGTCCTTTAGCGCCTTTTCAAGAGCTAAAAGCCAGTAAAGGGCGGTTTGTACTGGCAACCAATGAACTGGATGAGGAAAAATTACCTTATATAGAGGTATTGACCGCTTACAAGGGGCAAGCTAAGGTAGAACGGGGACTTCGTTTCTTGAAAGATCCCCAGTTTGTTGCCTCCAACCTGTTTGTCAAAAAACCAGAGAGAGTTGAGGCATTGTTATTGATCATGACCCTATGTTTGACCGTGTATGCCGCCATTGAGTACAGGATACGTCAACAGCTGGCACAAAAACACCAAACTATACCCAACCAAATCGGTAGACAGGTAAGCAATCCTATCACAAGATGGATCTTTGAATTGTTTACAGGGATACATGTCCTATACGGGAGAGACCACACTATACCACTGAACATCAAGGAAATATATTATAAAATCATACACCTTATGGGAAATGCCTATAAAAAATATTACCTTATCGAATAAGAGTGGGAAATGTCGGTTTTAGAGATTTAATTATTAACATAGGCAAGCAAAACAATATTAAGCTTTGAAAGTCTAATAAAAATTACTCTTAGCAATGTTGTGTGGATGTATTCTCCTGCATTTGATTCATTCCTAAGTTTACTTACCTAAACGCCTGATTCTAAACATTGCATGTTGGTTTGCCATGTAACATACGAGTTGGTTGTATCATATTTAAAAAATATTCTACGGTCCAAGCTGTTTGTGAAAGTTTTTTGCTCCGATGAATCAACTGTGAGCTTAAGGTATCAGAGGATTAAAAATTATGGGTCGCTGTATGTCGAAAGCTAGCTTCTAATTACAATAGACATGCCTTACAAATTCGAATTAGGAAATAATCAAAATATAATCTTTTGAAAAAAGTTATGTACAATAAATCCAATTGTAATGTTTGATATTGGAAAAAAGGAAGAACTTTAAGCGAAATCAACAGATTTAGTAAAGTAGAAACTTGTTTTTTTACATTTTTGGAAAAATAAGGTTGTTTCTTTTTGTAAAATAACGAATGCTACCATATAATTGTAATTCAAATCTAAAGAAAGCAGAAAGTCCACTTTTTTTGAATTTACTGCCTCTCTAAACCAAAATTTCTGGAAATCAAATTTCAAAATCCTCATAGAACTTTATAGGTTTTTTCTAAACCATATCACAATTTATGTACACAATAGAAGACTTGGAAATAAGATTACTTTCAGAGTTAAAAGTCATAGCTGATGAACTCGGTGTAAAAAATTTTAGCAAGCTACCAAAGAAAGATCTTATTTATAAAATCCTAGATCAACAGGCTGTTTTGCCTGAGTCAGAATTACCCGATACTCAAAGTAGTCCAAAAAAAGAAAGGAAAAAAACTTCTACCAAAGAGAAGAAGGATACAAGTAAGCCTAGGAAAAGGGTAAAAAAGGCAGAAAAAACCGCTAAAGAAGAGGCCTCCTCAGAATCAAATAAAAAGGAGGATGCGACTAGCGAAGAGCAAGAAGATAAGTCAGAACAAAATGTTAGAAAGTTGAAGCCTAGAAGTAATGTGGCAGATGAAGAATCTGATACTAAGAAAGAAACTGAGACTTCAAGCTCTTCTAGTAAGCAAAAAGGACATTCAGATAAGAAAGATACTTCAGAGAAGAAGAGTACCAAAAAACCAAGTATTAGAGAGTTTGATGGTGTTATCGAAAATGAAGGTGTTCTAGAGATAATGCAAGACGGCTATGGTTTTTTAAGGTCTTCAGATTATAATTATCTTGCCAGCCCAGATGATATTTACGTTTCACCTTCACAAATAAAGCTTTTTGGGTTAAAAACAGGTGATACCGTAAAGGGTCAAATCAGACCACCTAAAGAAGGTGAAAAATATTTCGCTTTATTGAGAGTAGAGTCAGTAAATGGAAAAACTACCGAAGAAATCAGGGATAGAGTGCCCTTTGAGTATCTTACTCCGCTCTTTCCTGAAGAAAGACTAAACTTGAGCGGTAAAAATTCGAAATTATCTACAAGGGTTTTAGATCTTTTTGCACCTATCGGAAAAGGGCAGAGGGGTATGATTGTGGCACAGCCTAAAACGGGTAAGACAGTGTTGCTTAAAGAAATAGCCAATGCTATAGCTAAAAATCATCCAGAGTGTTACTTAATTGTGCTTCTGATTGATGAAAGACCTGAAGAAGTAACAGATATGGCAAGAAGTGTAAGGGCAGAAGTGGTTTCTTCTACGTTTGATGAGCAAGCAGATAGGCATGTAAAAGTATCTTCTATTGTACTCGAAAAAGCAAAGCGAATGGTAGAGTGCGGTCACGATGTAGTGATTTTGCTAGATTCTATCACAAGGTTAGCTCGTGCTTATAACACTGTGGCGCCTTCTTCTGGTAAGATACTCTCTGGTGGTGTTGATGCGAATGCACTTCATAAACCAAAGCGTTTCTTTGGTGCTGCAAGAAATGTAGAAAATGGAGGCTCACTAACCATAATTGCTACAGCCTTAATTGAGACAGGCTCAAAAATGGACGAAGTGATTTTTGAAGAGTTCAAAGGAACCGGTAACATGGAACTTCAACTCGATCGTAAGCTTGCCAATAAAAGAGTTTATCCTGCAATTGATGTCGTATCTTCAGGTACTAGAAAAGAAGACTTATTGTTGGACAAAGACACTCTTTCTAGAGTTTGGATTTTGCGTAAATTCATGTCTGATATGAATCCTAACGAGGCGATGGAGTATCTTCTAACAAACATGAAAGGTACAAGAGATAATGAAGAATTCTTGATTTCAATGAATGGATAAAGAAAATAAGACTATTTGCTTAATGAGCCTGGGTTTTTTTAACTCAGGCTTTTTTGTTCATTTTTTGTAAAACTATACTAAAGAAGAATATCGCTCTTAAGTAGCCAGTACATGTATCAACTATAATTTTTTATTTTAAGCATAGTTGTAAATGCTTTTATTAAGTGCCTTGTTTTCTCCTTGTCCTTTCTGCCCAAAGTATAAGATTCGAGAATTACAAAACTTACTACAACACAGTTAGTTAATCCTATTAAAATCGATAATACGAAAATTATTAGCAAAATATCTATCATTAATGAATGAAATTCTCCCTTTTTTCCCGCTAGGCTTGGTCGTTTTTCCAGGCGAGCCACTTAACCTACATATCTTTGAGCCTAGATATAAGCAACTGATTAACGACTGTATGGACAATGATATCAATTTTGGTATACCACCTTATATCGATGATTCTATAAAAAGTTTTGGTACTGAAGTTAAAATGAAAGATATAGTAAACAAATATGAAGATGGCAGAATGGACATTACCACAGAAGCGGTTCGCATTTTTAAATGGAATACATTTAATAACCCTTTGAACGGTAAGCTTTATTCTGGAGGAGAGGTCGAGTTTTTTGAGGAAAATGAAGAAGACGCGAGTTATAGTGATAAATTATTGCTTGTCGAAACCGCGAGAAAGCTATTTAAGCTATTGAATATTGATGTAGAAATAAGTGTAGACCAAGAGTTCCTATCCTATCATTTAGCGCATAAGGTTGGGCTAGGTCTAAGTCAAGAATACAACTTGCTCACAGTAAGAGGTGAAAGAAAGCGAATAGATATTTTAGTGGACCATATCACAAGGAGTATTCCTGTGATCAAAGAATCTGAAAGAAGCAAAGATAAAATAAAAATGAATGGGCATTTCAAATATTTTAACCCACTTACTTTTTAGTTAGAGCTTTACTTTACAGAGAGGTCAAAAAAATTATTCAACATAAAAAATGTTGATATTTTAGAGCATTCCACTAAATTTAGCTATCGAAAAATCATCAATTGAGTAAATAT
The DNA here is from genome assembly GCA_937129345.1 of uncultured Thalassovita sp. Classification (GTDB taxonomy): domain Bacteria; phylum Bacteroidota; class Bacteroidia; order Cytophagales; family Flammeovirgaceae; genus Chondrinema. The sequence continues at coordinate 5,035 of CAKZMZ010000340.1, forward strand.
GACCAGCAATGTTGGCAAATAAAACTTAGAGAAGTGTCATAATCTAGTTGTACAACTTTAGGCCGTTTTCTTAAGCATAATCCCTAAATAAACAATACTTGGGTAAGTTAGAGCAGCAGTGCAAAAGGCTAAAAAGCTGATTGCTGCTTTTCTAAAGAATACATACAAATATACTATGCGATTGTCGGTTCAATATCTCACATTTTTCTTTCTGTTGGCATTTAAATCTTTGTATGCACAACAGATAGACTACAGAAAAAACTACTACCCACTCATAAATAAGGCTGAACTGGCTATAACAGAAGGCAAGCAGGCCATAGCACTTACCAATTATCTAGAGGCCTTTAATAAAGTACCAGAACCATTTTCTAAGGATTTGTACAATGCTGCCTTGTGTGCTGCCATTAGCAACAACACTAAAATTGCTGTAGTACTCTGTAAGAGCCTAGTACTGAAAGGTACAGAAATCACTTTTATATTGGCTCAAAACGCATTTAGAGCTCTGGAACAAAGCCAAGAATGGCAAGCATTTATAGAAAGTTATCCAGCCTTAAGAAAAATGTTTTTGTTAAAAGTAAATATGCCTCTAAGGAAAGAACTGGAATTAATGTGGGCAAGAGACCAACACTACAGAATTAAACCCAATGGGCTTTTAATATACAAAGATACCATTAAGGCTATTGACAGAGAAAATATTAGAGATTTAAAGAGAATCATTGATAAATATACTTTTCCAGATGAAAGTCTGATAGGTGTAGAAAACCCTTTAGAAGCCCCCCCTTTCCATAGCATACTTTATCATCATTGTCAAAATACAGGCAATAATAGTAGCTCAGGGCTTGCCGATTTTCCCAATGTATTGATCGATGCTGTAAAGCATGGGCAATTGAGTCCGCACAGGTATGCTGCTTATGCAGATATACAAGGTAAGCCAATTTATGGCAACACAACCTTTTATAGAATCGGTAAAAATGGTGAGTTGCGCTATTTAAAAATGAAGGAAAGCGAAATAAAGAGAATGAATAAAAAGCGGATTTCTATAGGTTTAGCGCCAATTGGCGTCTATCGGAAAAAGGTACTTTTTTCATTAAAGAACAAAAATTTTATTTTTGATTTTAATGATAGTATTATCGTTTTAGAAGGGCTCGATAGTAAAAGTATTGAAGAATTTCTAGAACATACAAACACAATTAAGGCAGAATGATATTGCAGTATTTAAAGTTATCGAATTATAATACTCTAGTAGCAACTATATTTATAATCTTAGCCCAATTATTTTTCGGATGCAGCCAAGAAAAAGCTAAGATTGATTTAGAAAACATCTCTGAAACAGAAGATGTATTAGTCCATATTGACACAGATTATGGTAGAATGACTGCTGTTCTTTATGACAAGACTCCACTACACAAACAAAATTTTTTAAAACTTGCCAACGATGGCTTCTATGATGGCCTACTGTTTCACAGAGTGATAGAGGGTTTTATGATACAAGGTGGAGACCCCCTCTCAAGAAATGCTTCTAAAGACGATGTATTGGGTAGGGGTGATCCTGGAAATGCTATTAAAGCTGAATTTGATTCTACTCTATTTCATAAAAAAGGTGTGTTATCTGCTGCTCGAAAACCAGATCAGATAAATCCTGAGAAGCGATCAAACGGCAGCCAATTTTTTATTGTACATGGCAAAAAGTTTACAGAGCAAGAGCTATTGAGTAGTTTAATAGATTACCGAAAGCTCTATGTTTATTTTGACTCAGTTATGCGTGGCGATGGTTTTAATGAAATGAAAACGAATTTTGCCGCATTACAAACAGAGGGGAATAGGGAGGATATTAGAAATTTTGTGGTAAATGCAAAAGATACCATAGAGCAGCACTATGGGATAGAACTAGATAATATCATGCTTGAATCTCACAAAGAGGTATACAAAACAATCGGTGGATACCCTAGTTTAGATGGTGCTTACTCTGCATTTGGAGAAGTCGTTGAAGGACTTGAAATAATCGATAGACTTGCTGTGGTTAAGACAGGGAAAGGCGATAGGCCTTTAGAAGATTTGAGTATGGATGTTAGCCTAGAAGTAAAATCTAAAAATGAGATAGAAAAAAAATATGGTTATGATTATCCATAAAAAAAGCGGGCATGCCCGCTTAGATTATTTTTTTGTTTTTCGCTCAAACTCTATAGTGTAAGTTGTTTCCTTGTCTTCAACTTTAAAATGCTGGGTTACTTTGCCAGTATTTGGCTTTTTTTCTTTTTGTTTTGTTTTCATAGTAGGATTAAGATAAGGTGAATTTGATTTCGCAACGCTGCCTCTCCTAAAATATTGTTAACCGTAAGTTTAATGGATATTTACTATGCAGTTGGATCGGGACTTGGGCATGCCAATAGGGCAAGGCTTTTTATAGAAAAATTACAGCTTAGCAATATACTTGTTATTGTTAATAGCCAGTATGCCAAGAAACTACTTGAGCCCATTCCCCATAAGATTATTCCCATTTCTTGTTTTAGTAAATTAGAAACGGCAAGGCACGAAGCACAAAAAATTATAGGGCAGCACAAACCTGAAAAAGTGTATTTAGATACCTTTCCAGGAGGGATTGTAGGAGAGTGGTGTGGAATTGGGGCAGAGACAATCCATTTCTACTTAGTTAGCCGAATCCTAAAAGTAGAGATCTATAAAAAGATACTGCCCGATTTAAGATTACCTACATTTAAAAAAATCTTTATCTCTGAAAAAATATCAGATGCACAGTACCAATACCTTAAGTGTATTTCAGTAGAAAATAGTTTGATAGACATTTCGCTTACGCACGGGCTAACATCTAAAAATAAAGCTACACAAATTAGGCTTGATATTCAACAACCTTTTTGGTTGATCATACATTCAGGTAATATCGAAGAGTGTCTTACCTTGTATCAGCATGCACTTGATTTAGCCAAACTGCATAACAAAATAGTGGAAATTTGCTTTGTACATCCCCAACCCAAAAGTCTAAGCAGATATGTTGAGGGGAAAGTTTTTCAAGATTGGCATTTAAAAGATTTTGTAGTACAAGCCGAAAAGATTTTTACCGCTTGCGGATACAATCTTATGCATGAGTTAAAAGAATTTAGAGACAAACAAGTATTTATTCCTTTTTTCAGAAAATACGATGACCAATTTTTAAGGGCCAAATATTTTAGAGCTTAGTCACTTTTCAAATTCAATCTTTCGGCAATACATTGGCTTTTATTCTTATCCTACCTTGGGGCGTCTTGGCATTGCTGATAATTGTGATAACTTTATTTTGTACGCCAGCTCTGCCTCTGCTGTCAAAAGCAATTTTAATAGTAGCTGATTGCTTAGGAGCAATAGGCGTTTTAGGCCACTCTGGGGCGGTACAACCGCATGTTGTAATTACATTAGAAATAACTAAAGGAGATTTACCGTCATTTTTAAGAATAAATTCATGCGATACCTTATCTCCCTGTTTTAAATCTCCAAAATCAAAGGTAGATTCTTCTAATTGTAACACAGGGGCTGTTTCCTTACTAATGTCTTGTGCACTTACATTAAAAGTAATGCTTAAGGCTAGTAAAAGTATAAGTCTTAGAGCAATAGGTTTATTTTTATCCATAGTCATTTCCAATAAGAGTGCTGAACTATCGGTTTTTTTGTGTAACAAAAATTCTTCTTTTAAGAATCACTAAATTTTTAATCTAGCTTTTTCGAGTCTTTCTCCTTCAGATTTTATGCAAAAAACTCTTTAGGAAAGTTGATGAGGTATAATTCTTTTGCACTTCTAGTAACAGCGGTATAGAGCCATCGTAAATATTCTACATTTTTCATTTCTTCAGTAAAATATCCTAAGTCGATAAAAACGGCATCCCACTGACCGCCCTGCGCTTTATGGCAGGTTAGTGCATAGGCATATTTTACTTGTAGGGCATTGAGGTAAGGATCAATCTTAAGTAGTTTGTTTAGCTCTTTTTCATCTTCTATATGCGCATACTCTTTTTGTATTTCGTTAAAAAGTATACGCATTTCTTGAGCCGACATGCTCGCACTTGAAGATTGCAATGGGTTGAGCAATACTTTCGCCTCAAAAGTGGCTTCATTAGGATAATCGACAAGTTGGAAAGTGATATCAGCGAATCTAAAGCCATGTATTTCTTCTTCATTTCTTACTCTTCTTACTTCTACAAATTCACCATTTGCAAGAAAACCAGCCTGAGATTCTGGAGACAACCAAAAGTAATTGTTTCTTACAATCATAAGGTAATCGCCTGCGTCTACTTCATTTTCATAATACAGTAATTGCCTTCTAATGTATTGGTTGTACATTACAGCATTTTTGTTAGACCTTGTGATTAAACTAGTGTTTTCGATTCCGAATTTACCATATGCATAACGGAGCCCATCTTCTAACTTCTGATGATTCATGGAATAGATATCCGGATAATGCTTGGTTTTAAACTGTACACTAAATTTTCTTTTTGCGATGGACAATCGCAGGTCGGTTGCATTATCTAATATGCCTGATGCTTCTTTTTGCCTCACCACTTGAGTGAGCAAATGCGTTTGCACATTGGCTTTAAAATGGTTTTCTAAAAATAAGGTATCTAGTGCAGGGCTAATTTGTTGATGAACTGGCGGAAGTTGGGCGGCATCGCCAACCAAAAGCAATTGATTATTGGCCGCAGTATCTTCAAATATAAAATGAACCAGTTCTTCGAGCAAGCCCGCTTTACCATAAACCTCATGGCTGTTGTCGATCATAGATGCCTCGTCAACAATAAATACGGTGTTTTTATGGTAGTTTTTCTGTCTTACAAAACGTAGTCTTCCGGTATTTGGATCTTCTGTTTGTTTAAAGACAACTTTATGTATGGTAAATGCCTTTCTCTTAGCATAGGCAGACATCACCTTGGCCGCTCTGCCTGTTGGAGCTAACAATACTGCCTTTTTTCTAAGATAGTGCAAGGTATTGACCAATGCGCTTACAGAAGATGTTTTGCCTGTACCTGCATAGCCTTTCAACACAAAAATTGATTTGTAGGTAGTTTTATCCTTTTCGAAAAGGAATTCTTCTAACAACTCAAAAAGAGTGTCTTGTCCCTTGGTAGGTATATGTACAAATTTTTGTAAAAGCTGTGTTTTGAAGGAATCCAAGTTACAAGTGCCTTTTTAGTATTTCATAGAAATCGTAAACATCATTAAAAGTATTATACAAAGGTACAGGTGCAATCCTTATTACCGAGGGCTCACGCCAATCGCAAATAACGCCATCTGAGCTAATTGCCTCAAAAAGGTTTTTCCCGTATCCTGGAACTACCAATGATAATTGACAGCCTCTTTCTTCAGGGTTCTTAGGGGTTATGCACTTAATGATCTCCTTGCCTTTTTCTAAATTGATTGCTTGGATCAAGCCTTCAAGGTAGACAGTTAATTCGATACTTTTTTGTCTCAGCGTATCTATCCCTACTTCATGAAAAATTTCAAGAGGGGCTTTCAGTCCTGCCATAGCAAGAATTGGAGCATTGCTTAGTTGCCAGCCCTCTGCACCGTACATTGGCTTAAATCCCTTTTCCATCTTAAATCTTGATGTTTCATCATGGCCCCACCAACCTGCAAATCTTGGTAGCTCGCGATCACTAAAATGATTTTGATGCACAAAAAAACCAGATGGCGCACCAGGCCCGCCGTTAACGTACTTGTAATTGCACCATACGGCAAAATCAACTTGCCGTTGATGTAGGTGTAAAGGCAAATTGCCGGCAGCATGGGCTAAGTCAAATCCAGCCATAGCACCGACCTGATGAGCCGCTTTGGTTATTTCGGCGATATCATAATATTGACCCGAATAATAGTTTACGCCCCCAAGTAGTACCAATGCCAGTTCATCTTTATGAGTATGGATTAAAGATATAATGTCTTCGGTCCGTAGTAACTCTTCGCCTTTTCTGGGTGCTGCCTCTATAATTGCATGTTTTGGTTCAAAGATATGCTCACCACCTTTTGTAGCATGAAAATCAACTTGACTCTCTATAGCATATTGATCAGATGGGAAAGCTCCCGCTTCCATAATTATCTTATATTTATTTTTTGTAGGTCTGTAAAAGGAAACCATGGCCAAGTGAAGGTTCACAGTCAACGTATTCATGATAACGACCTCCTCAGGTAGGGCGCCTACCAACTCGGCAGCATACTTTGTAAACTGTCTGTGATTGTACAACCATGGATTGGGCTCCTTAAAGTGCCCTTCTACTGCTTGTTCTGACCATTTGCTCAATTCAGCTTCAACATACTTTCTTGTTTGTTTCGGCTGCAGTCCTAAAGAGTTGCCACATAGATAAGTGGTATCTTTACCATTTAGTTTTGGTATAAGAAATCTATCCCGACGTGTAATGTCTTTAAACTTTTTGTCTAAGTCCGCTGCTTTATCTTTTAATGCCATTGCTGTCATTGCTGAAAACTCAATAAAATAACTCAAATGAAACTTTGAAAAGTACCAATTAAGTAAACAAACAAGAAACATTTTGTTCAGTTGATTTTTTTTTCGAAAAATCCATATATTTTTATTGCAATAATTTGAGATTATTGAAAATCCATATAGCTTTGCAATCTCTTTTAGGTAAACGCCTAACAGAGATTATTGGGGAGATACCAAAGCGGCCAACTGGGACGGACTGTAAATCCGTTGACTTATGTCTTCGCAGGTTCGAATCCTGCTCTCCCCACCAAATTTCTTTTAAGCGGGAGTAGCTCAGTTGGTAGAGCGACAGCCTTCCAAGCTGTAGGTCGCGGGTTCGAGCCTCGTCTCCCGCTCTGATATCAGCCGATGTAGCTCAGGGGTAGAGCGCTTCCTTGGTAAGGAAGAGGTCACGGGTTC
>CAKZMZ010000341.1 GCA_937129345.1 uncultured Thalassovita sp.
GTAATATCTTATCTTTACCCAACAGTATAGGACAGAATTTTATATTAGTTTGAGGGAAGTTTCCTACATAGAAATTATGCAAGCCAAACCGCTTTACAGAAAGATATTACCAACGCCCGATAACTCATTTACGGTAAGTGAGTTTAAAATCCCTTACTTTGATGTGCCTTGGCATTTGCATCCCGAATATGAGATCATTCTTGTACAAAAAAGTAAGGGCATGCGGTATGTAGGTGATAGCATAGAACCTTTTTTTGAGGGAGATATCGCATTGTTAGGAGCCCACTTGCCTCATTGTTGGCTCAACGCTCCTTTAGAAAAATGTGCTAAAAAGGATTTTGGGACCCATTACATCGTGCTCCAATTTCGATATGATTTTTTGGGCAATCATTTTTTTGATATCCCGGAAATGGGTCAAATCAAAGAGATGTTGAGATCTGCTATGCAAGGCATTTTGTTTGAGGGACTTGAGAAAGAAAAATTAGGGCGGGCCATCATAGAATTGACCCAGCTAGAACCTGTAAATAGGCTACTGAAATTTTTAGAACTACTAAAAAAAATGAGCCATTATCCACATACGCGCTTTCTTTCATCCCCAGGTTTTGTAAAGGCTCACCAATCTAACAGGGATCCCCTAAGCGACAAGGTACACAGGTACGTAATGGGCAATTTCAAACGCAACATCAGTTTAGAGGAAATGGGGAATCTGACCAACCTTACGCCTACTTCTTTTTGCCGCTATTTTAAAAGAATCATGAAAAAGCCATTTTTTACCTACCTCAAAGAATTTAGGATTGGCTACGCTTGTAAGCTACTTATCGAAACCGATTTATCTGTAGCGCAAATTGGCTATGAGTCTGGCTACAACAATCTATCCCTCTTTCACAAACAATTTAAAGAAATCAAAAAAATCACTCCTTCTGCTTTTAGGCAGGCTAAAAATAAAGAAAGCGCACTATAATAGGCGCTTCCTTTAAATATTTACAGTGGCTATTGTAATTCATCAGTTCTTCACTCCTAGAGATTGTAGGATTTGATCCATAAGGCACCATTTAGAAAAGGAGTACTGAAATAAATTGGCGCCTACAAAAGCAGTAAACCACAGCCAGTTTTCATTTACAAACATAGCGAGCAATACACTGACCAAGATAAAAGTGCCTGCTATGCCATTGATCATTCTAGTTCTCATATCAAAAAATTTAAGCGTTTACGGTTTCGTATTTTTTCTTTTCTGTCATGTAGTAAATAAGTGGTACCACAATTAAAGTAAGCATGGTAGATACAATAGCACCTGCTACCAGTGATATGGCCAATCCTTGGAAAATAGGGTCGAACAATATGATAGAAGCTCCGATTACTACTGCTCCAGTTGTCAATAAAATTGGGGTGGTTCTCACTGCACCTGCTTCGATAATCGCTGTTTTTAAATCTATGCCATTTTTCAATCTGATCTCTATAAAATCTATGAGCAATACCGAGTTTCTTACCATTACTCCTGCCAAAGCAATCATTCCAATAAATGAAGTGGCCGTAAAAAATGCACCTAATAACCAGTGACCTAACACAATGCCGATTAACGAGAGCGGTATAGCAATCATCATAACGATAGGGGTTTTAAAATTCTGGAACCAGCCTACAATCAACATGTAGATGACGATGATTACTACGGCAAAAGCGGTTCCCAAATCTCTAAATACCTCCAAAGTGATTTGCCACTCTCCATCCCACTTAATGGCAAAATCAGATTCATTGGATGGCTGATCCATGTACAATTCGCTGATGTTATAACCTGCAGGCAAGTCAATTTGCTCTAATTCTTCTGTCATGCCGAGTATGGCATATGCAGGGCTTTCAAGTTCACCTGCCATGTCTGCCAATACATATACCACGCGCTTTTGGTCTTTACGATAAATGGTACTTTCTAAGGTATTTTTCTTTACGTCTACGATATCAACCACGGGTACCATGTTACCTTGTTGGCCTTTCAATTTCAGGTTCTGCACTTGGTTAATGCCTGCTTGATCTTGGTCGTTCACTGCCATTACAATGTTTACAGGATGATTAGTATGCTCATCATACAAGGTAGAAACCGGATGCTCACTAATTAAGTAAGTTAAGTTGGCTACTACTTGCTGCGGAACGATTCCATTGATCATAGCTTTTTCTCTGTCGACTGCTAATTTATATTCAGTTTGTGCCGCTTCAACATTCCAATCTACATCCACCACATCTTGTGTGTTTTCCAGAATCTCTTTTACCTGTGCAGCCACTTTAATTTGTTCTTGATAATCAGGGCCATACACCTCAGCAACTAAAGTTGACAATACGGGAGGGCCTGGAGGAACCTCAACTACTTTTACATTGGCACCATATTTTTTAGCAATGGCCTGTACTTCTGGCCTTACTTTTTTAGCAATGTCATGGCTGTTCAAATCTCGGTCTGCTTTGTGCAATAGGTTGACTTGTATATCTGCCATGTTGCTACCGCCTCTTAAATCGTAGTGCCTTACCAAGCCATTAAAAGTGATAGGTGCAGAAGCTCCCGCATAGGTCTGATAATTCACCACTTCTGGGATGTTGGAAAGATAATGGGCAATTTCATTGGTTACAGCTGCCGTTCTTTCTAAAGTGGTGCCTTCAGGCATATCAACCACTACTTGGAATTCATTTTTATTATCGAAAGGCAACATTTTTACTACTACTGATTTGGTAAAGAACATTCCTACCGAACCTAAAAGCAATACTACTGTGGCAGCCAACATACCCCACCTTTTTACTTTACTGTCTATAAAAGGCGTTTCGATTTTGTTGTACAGTTTATAAATCCAGCCAGACTTGTTTACCTCGTCTTCTTCACCCATAACTTCGCCACTATGTTTTTCCTTTTCTCTTAAAAAATGATAGCCCAAGTAAGGTGTAATCGTTAAGGCCACAAAAAGTGAAAGCATCATGGCAATAGAAGCACCGATTGGCATTGGGCTCATGTAAGGCCCCATCATACCTGAGACAAAAGCCATGGGTAAAATGGCTGCTATTACGGTAAAAGTTGCCAATATGGTTGGGTTGCCCACTTCATTAATGGCATAAATGGCCGCCTTGGCAAAAGACAATTTGGTATGCTTAAAGTGCCTGTGCATGTTTTCCGCGATGATAATACTATCATCTACCACAATACCCACTACAAATACCAAAGCAAAGAGGGTAATCCTGTTTAGGGTGTAACCTAGCATATAATAACTAAAGAGAGTGAGGGCAAAGGTAAGCGGCACGGAAAGAAATACGACCAAACCGCCTTTCCAGCCCATGGCCAGCATTACCAAAACAGTTACGGCTACAATGGCCACGCCTAAGTGCAATAAAAGTTCGCCTACTTTGTGTGATGCAGTCTCACCATAATTTCTAGTAATTTCCACATTTACATCGTCAGGTATCAAATTCAGACGTAAATCGTCTATTTTCCGCAATATCTTTTCTGATACCTTCATGGCATCGGCACCTTTTACCTTGGCTACCGAAATGGTTATAGCAGGATAAGATGCCGGATTAGAAGGATAGTCTTCATTGGCTTTACCATAGCCAAAAGTTACGTAGTTGTTAGGTTTTGAAGGTCCGTCGCTTACCGTGGCGATTTGATGCAAATAAACAGGCATGCCATTATTGGCACCTACTACAATGCCTTCTACTTCTTCTGCAGATGATAGAAATTGGCCAGTGGTCAACAAATACTCTGTATCAGAAGCCACAAAACTACCCGATTGAGAACTGCTGTTATTTGCCTTTACCATTTGCATAATGCTCATTACATCCACACCATTTTCTGCCATTTTCTCCTTGTCAACTGTAATGCGCAATTGTCTTGCCCTGCCACCAATTTCTTTTGTAATAGAAACATCTTTTACCTTTTCAATTTCAGAGGTGATTTCCTCAGCGATTTGTCTCAACTGAAAGTCATCGTAGTTTTTGCTCCAAATAGTGAGTCCAAGCATGGGCACATCATCAATTGATCTGGTTTTTACTATAGGTTTGTGTACTCTTTCAGGAAAGATATTTTCGTGCTTCATCAACTCATCGTACAACTTTACATAAGAGCGCTCGGTATCTTCACCCACGTAAAACTGTATCACCATTACTGCCATGCCGTTCATAGACATACTATGCACGTGCTCTACGCCTTTGATGTTGGAAATGATTTTTTCTAGAGGTTCTACTACCCTGCTCTCTACTTCGGTAGGTGAAGCCCCGGGATAACCCACAAGCACATCGGCCATGGGTACTATTATTTGTGGTTCTTCTTCTCTTGGAATGAGAAATGAACTGTAAACGCCTATCACCATAAGTGCTACCATGAGCAACACAGTGAGTTTTGAGTGTATGAAAAAGTTGGCAATTTTGCCTGATATTCCTTCTTGCATGATCTTTAGTTTTTTAATGTGCTTTGTAGTTTTCAAAGTGATGATTTGTACACCTTGGTCTGTGTTCCGCAAACCAAGGGGAAATGACTTACAAGCTCACCCTCGCTCCATTGTATAATTTACCTTCCGCACTTAGTATGTATTTTTCACCTTCTTGTAAGCCTGAGACGACTTCCACCAAATTTCCATTCGCTTTGCCCACTCTAATCCATCTTAACATAGCGGTATTATCAGATGCTAAAGTATATACCCCAATCAACTGCCCTCTACTGATTAGGGCTTCTTTTTGCACAAAGGTTTTTGCTTCAGTAGAAGCTTTTTCTCCTACTGCTATTTCTGCATTTACAAACATGCCAGGTAAAATCCCATCGCTATCGGGTAAATCAATTTTTACCATGTATTGCCCGCCCGTATTCTTGGCTGAAGGACTTACTTCTCTAATAATTCCTTTTTTACTTATATCGCTGGCTTTAACATAAATATCGGCTTCCATACCTATGCTTAAAGCACTAATGTAGGTCTCTGGAACCAACACGGTAGCTTCATAATTGGTGGTACCCTCTATGGTAACCAAAGGCATTCCCGGACTGGCAATATCACCTACTTTAGCAAATGTGTTGGCCACTACTCCACTAAATGGCGCCCTTATATTGGTATAGGCAAACTGCGCTTCCACTTCTTTTTTCATTTGCTTGGCGGCCTCCAAACCCGCCTTAGCTGATTCGTACCGAGTTGTCATGTTTTCAAGCTCCTTTTGGGTAGCACTGCCCTTTTCATATAAAGTCTTAAATCTTTCATAATCTTTTCGAGCATTTTCTGCCATACTGTTTGCTTGCTCAATAGAGGCTTCTACTTGGGCTCTTTTAGCGAGCAAATCATCGCTGCTAATAGTCAGTAGTAAAGTACCTTTGCTTACTTTATCACCTGTTTTTACATTCAATTGAGCCACATTACCCATCATTCTCGTACTTACATTGGCGCTGTTGGCCGCTTCTACCTTACCACTCGCTTGAATGATCTGCTTGTTTTGAAGGCTTTCTACTGCGGCAACCTCTGCTTTTACCGCTGGTAATTCCACTGCCTCATTTGATCCTTGTGTAGTGCAACTAGCTGCAGCTATGCCCAGTATCAGAATTAACCCTAGGCTTTGTATTGATATGCTATTTTTCATGATTGAAATAATATTCTCGATTGTATTATCTATTCTTTTCATCGTGTATTTTGTTTGTGATTAGGTTATCTCGTGAGAAAATGAAGGTATTCTTTGGTAAAGTTGTATTCGAAAATGGCCTGTTTGTATTCCAGTTCTTTTTTGAACATTTGCGTCTCGGCCATCAATAGATCAGCTGTTTTTTCTAGTCCTTGTTCAAAGCGGTCTTTTCGCATTCTGTAAGCTTCTGCCGCATTTTCATAAGCGAGTTGACTCAATGAAATTTTGTTCTCTGCATCAACTAGCATCCTATTGGTCTTATCCAATTCTTTTTGCTGTTCTTTTACATAGGCCTCGTGGGTAATTCTGGCTTTTTCTACCTGCAAACGAGCACTTGCCGTTTGAGCTACGGTTTTGTAGCCATCAAAAATATTCCATGAGAGCCGCATGCCAATTAGATATCCACTAGCATCAAAACTCATAATCTGGTTGTCGTACATCTGAAAACTACCGAAGGCATTCAATCTTGGCATCAGTCCCATTTTAGTTGATTTTAGCATATGCTCCTGACCTAAAACCGCCTTTTGCATAGCTAAGATATCTTTCCTACTAGTTGATAAACTTTCAGAAAATACAGCTTGGTTAAATTCATTGGATGCGGCCTCTAAAGGTTTGTAAACTACAGTTTCAGACTGCTCGCCCATCAAAATGGCCAATTCGTCTGAAACATTTTGAACATTGGTTTTGGCATAGTGTAATTGATTTTGCACTTCGCTGGCCCTTACCTGTACATCTAGTAAATCTGCCTTTTGCAACATCCCTTCTTCGTAATAATCGGTAACCATGCTGAGTGCTTCTGCAGAGGTTTTTACTGCCCTTTCTAGAACGGCTACGGCTTCATAAGCCAACTGAAGTTTCATGTAGGTCTTGCTTACCTCTAACTCGAGGTATTCTTTGGTTCTGGCTGCTTGTAAGTGCATGGCCTCTTGCTTTACCTTAGCGGCCTTGCGCATATGCACACCGTCTAAATTTAGTAGAGGCTGCAATACCATAATCTCTGTAGCAAAGTTTTGCACATTATCAGGATTGTTCAGCAAGTTTGGGTTAAAGTCTTCAGGAGTCAATATAGCCTGGTTCAATCTAGAGCCAAATGCCATGAGCGGGTTATTAGTAGTCATGGCAGTGTATGAGGCCGAAACCTGAGGTAAAAACAACGAATTGGATTGCTGCACATCGGCATTGGCCAATTCTGCATCTTTATCTGCCAATTTAGCTTGACTATTATTAATGGCTACTTTCTCTAAAACTTCATTTTTAGATATATACACAGTATCCTGTGCCATTAAGGATGCTGCAATAAGTAATTGTGAGATTGTTAAAATAATTATTGCTTTCATGGAGTCTGTTAATTTTTAAGCAAGTATAGGAGGGGGATAAGTGGCGTACTGTCACTAATGTTACAAATTGTATTTTTTTTAGAATTTCTTTTGGAAAGGACAAAAAACAACCCATGAAAAAATTCATGGGCTGTAAGTAATCTAAATGTCCATTTATTCAATGAGAAAAAATGGTTTTCTTTATTTTATCGAGAAAAATATAGCTCTTTTTTATCAACAAATACCAGTTCGCTAGCTATCTGCTTTATCTCTCGTTCCACCATGGCCTCCTGCTACAATAATCAAAATCTTTATGTTTAGATAAATGAATTTGAAGAATTGTATAAAAGGATTCTGCATCCATCTTTTTTGCTTTTTTGTGATGATCTGTGTCATAGTTTTAAAGTTTTATTCTGGAATAAGCCACCAAAAAGGTTTCATCTTAGCTTTGTATATAAATGCGTAGTGCAGTGCCAGTTTTACCCAATGCCCTGCAAGCCCTATATCGCCAAAGGTTTTCTTCACATTTCGCCCTCCTGTTTCACCATACTTTTTATAGTCTGGTACAATTGGGAAAGTAGTGATACTAACGCCGCTGCCCTTCATCAATCCATATCCTGCAGATGCTATGCAGGCAGCACCCATGTTACCAAGCGAACCTTTGTGCTGCAAAGAGATATGTCCTGCTTTTATGGAGTCTATAATATTATCGGCTACTAACTTTGCCGTAATTCCTGAAGGCATACCTGTACGAGGAGGCGATGGGAAAATCTCAGTACCGTTGGGACTTTTTCTCGGCTTAGAAATGCTATGTGGCGGAGCAAAAGCAATACCTGGTGCAAAAATATTTGGGTAACTCGGGTTCTGATAGGTTTCTGGCCAGTCTTGCACTGTCCACTCTTCATAAGGCTTTGATGTGTAGTCGGCATCTACCACCATAAAACCTTTGAATAGTTTAGGGGTAACGTCGTTGCCATCCACATCGAATGCTTTAAAGCCATGGCCAGAAAAAGCGGGAATGAGCATGGCAAAATCAAAGGGTTCAGTCTTATACTCTCCTTTAAGATTTTCATAGTGTACTAACCCCTCTTCTACTTTATTTACACCTGCTTCCAAAACCCAATCTATGCCCCTATCCCTAAAAATCATTTCAACCATTTCGCTAGATTTCATCGGTTTGCCATTGTAGGAAAGCACCATACCATCCATGCCAAAATCACCTAGAGCAGGTTCATTAGACAACCATTTTAAATCTATCTTATCGCGTACTCCATAATGCCTCAACTCTTGTTCTACATTTAAAATATATTCAAAAGCAGCCCCTTGGCAGGTAGCTTTAGGGTGGCCCGTGCCAATAACAATTTTCAATTTCTTTTCAGAAGTCTTAGCTTTTTCAATTAAAGCATGCAATGCCTCTGAAGCGTGTTGAGCATGGTCATACGTACAAACTGAATAAGCATTGTTGGTCCCTGGCTTTAAGCCTTCGGTCATGTCAAAGGCGAGCTTCGGGCCTGTAGCATTGATCAGGTAATCATAGGTAACCTTTTCTTGCTCTCCTTTTCTTTCACCAAAAACATATTCCACATTCACGTAAGGCTGGGTTGTATCGTCTCCCTCAGGATGAAAGGAAACTGCCTTTGCTTGAACATACTCAATCCCTTTCCTTTTGTAAAGTGGCTCTAAGGGGAAGATAATGTCTTTGGGCTTCATTTTACCTATGCCCACCCAAATATTGGAAGGTACCCATTGGTAATTTCTATTGGGCGAAACCACTACTACTTTATGTTTTTTGGAAAGTTGTCTTCTTAATTCAGAAGCCGCTGTATGTCCAGCTATTCCGGCACCTAGTACTACAATTTTTGCCATATCATTTTCTATTTACGATTTTAGAATAAGTCGCAATTTTGATAGTATGATGAGTGCCAATACTACTTCTATAAGATATTTAAAATAATAGAAGGTTTATCTAAGGTAGTTTTTGAATGAAAGTAAAGTGAATTTTTGGTTGAAAGAATCACTTTGTTTTTTGCATGTTCCAAGAATAGTCTATATACTTTTTAAAAGATGTAACAATTGTTACAAAAAGGGTAAAAGTTGAATGATATACTTGAAAAGTATAATTAAAAAAAATGAGAAGATGATTCAACACCCTATTATCCATAACTTATAGAATTTAAGGTTGAATATCTCTTTCACTTAACTTATCTTACTAAAGGCAAGATTCATTTAAACGAAACTAGAAAATGTACAGATTTATCCTATTTGTAGCCCTATTAATTACAGGTTGCAGTACCAACCAACAAGAACAAACAAAAGAAGATAATAATGAGCAAGGCATTAAAGACCTGGCACTTAATGAAGGTAACCGCGTTGCAGGCTTGGCACAAAAAGCTTTAGGTTCTCAATTAAAAAAAGCCATTGGCGAAGGAGGCGTACCTTATGCTATTCAGTTTTGTAATACGGCGGCCTATCCAATACTAGACTCGGTAAGCACCAAACTTAACACCGAAATTAAAAGGGCTGCCATTAAGGCCAGAAACCAAGACGACCTGCCCACCCCTACCGAAAAGGAAATTCTCGAAAAATATGCGCAAGAGCTGCAAAACGGGCAAGAGTTGACTCCTACCCTTACTTCTCTCAATGAGGAAGAATTGCTGTTTGCCA
>CAKZMZ010000342.1 GCA_937129345.1 uncultured Thalassovita sp.
AGATTGTCGGTGAACAGGCCTTGCAATTAGACAGAGAGTCTAGAAGAAAGGGCTTGGGACTGGCAGCCGAAAGAGCTGTTGGGATGATGGAGCAAGACGAAAAGGTGTTTGAAATGGTTTCTGCCTACTCAGATGGTGTAAACGCTTACATCAATTCTTTAGATGCTTCATCCTTACCTCTAGAATACAAATTACTTGGCTATAAGCCAGAAGCTTGGGCACCTATTAAAAGTGCGTATTTGCTCAAATACATGGCCAATGATCTAAGCTACCACAATGCAGACTTTGAGTACACCAATGCGGTAAAGCTCTTTGGTAGAAAAACCTTTGATTTTTTATTTCCTGATGTACATCCAGAACAAGAGCCCATTGTACAAAAAATCAATCAATGGGATTTTGAAAAGGTAGATACTGTTCAAGCACCAACCAAACTGCCTTTTGCTTCAGATGCGGTCAATGCTATTACTGAAGTTTATCGACCGGATCCTAAAAATGGCAGTAATAATTGGGCAGTTGCAGGGAATAAAACCCAGAGTGGCAATCCTATTTTATGTGGCGATCCGCACCTAGGTCTCAATTTACCTTCTATTTGGTTTGCCATGCAATTGTCTGCCCCGGGTGTAGAGGTAAAAGGAGTAACGCTGCCAGGCTCGCCTAACATTATTATCGGTTTTAATAAAGATGTGGCTTGGAGTGTAACTAATGCTTTGCGCGATGTGGTAGACTGGTATAAAATAGAATATACCGATAAAAGCAGGAGTGCCTACCTGCTTGATGGAAAAAATAAGCCGATAGAGTTTAGGATTGAAGAGATAAAGTTAAGGGGAAAGCCCTCATTTTATGATACCGTGGCCATTACCGATTGGGGGCCAGTAATGTACGATGAAAGCTTTCCTACTGATTCAAAAGAAGGCGCCTATGCTTTGCGCTGGATCGCACATGACCCTTCTTTAGAGGTAAAGACCTTTTATCTGCTCAACAGAGCTAAAAGTTATAAAGATTACAGAGAGGCTTTAACTTATTACAAATGCCCTGCCCAAAACTTTGTGTTTGCTTCTAATGAAGGTGACATTGCCATGGTGATACAAGGGAAATTTGCCAATAAATGGCCCGAGCAAGGCAAGTTTATTATGGATGGTACTACCAAGACTGCTGCGTGGCAAGATTACATTCCGATGGAGCACAATGTCTTTGAACTGAACCCCGAGCGTGGATTTGTGGGGTCTGCCAATCAGCATCCTGTAGATACTACTTATCCTTATTATGCCTATGCCCATTCTTACGAGTACTACCGAAACAGGCGTATAAACGATTTGCTCGATAGTTTAAACGGTATTTCCCTTTCTACGATGGAGGTCATTCAAAATGATAACTACAACTTGACCGCTGCTGAAAATTTGCCTTATTGGTTGGAGCAGGTTAACGGTCAGCTATCTGGGCAAGAAGAACAAAAAGTATATGATTTTTTAAAAGGTAACCAACCACAACTTTTAGA
>CAKZMZ010000343.1 GCA_937129345.1 uncultured Thalassovita sp.
AGAAACAAGAGGCCGAAGTAACAAAGAAGCGGTCGCACAAGGAGCAGCTAATATATTGTCTGGTTTTTTCTCTGGCATGGGTGGTTGCGCTATGATCGGCCAAAGCCTAATCAACATCTCCGCAGGTGCAAGAGCTAGGCTTTCAGGCATTGTAGCAGCGGTTATGCTCTTAGTATTTATCATGTTTGGTGCGGGGCTGATTGAGCAAATGCCTATGGCTGCTTTAACTGGTTTAATGATTATGGTAGCTGTTGGCACTTTTGAGTGGGCTAGCTTAAGAACCATTAATAAAATGCCTAGGTCAGATATTTTTGTAATGGTATTGGTAACGCTCGTAACTGCAGTGCTGCACAATCTTGCTTTGGCTGTTTTAATTGGGGTAATCATTGCTGCTCTTGTATTTGCTTGGGACAATGCAAAGAGAATCCGTGCTAGAAAACACATAGACGAAAAAGGCATTAAACATTACGAGATTTACGGCCCTCTTTTCTTTGGTTCCGTAGCCGTTTTTAATGAGAAGTTTGATGTGCTAAACGACCCTCAAGAAATCATCATAGATTTTCAAGAAAGCCGCGTGGTGGATATGTCGGCCATTGAAGCACTTAATAAGATTACGGAGCGCTATCAAAAAGTGGGTAAGACCGTACATCTCAAGCATTTGAGTAAAGACTGCCAAGCGCTACTTAAAAATGCAGAAAAGATCATAGATGTAAATGTTGTAGAAGACCCCACTTACAAGTTGGCGGTAGATATGGCCTAAAATAAAAAAGAGGAGGTGGTTTTGACCACTTCCTCTTTGTATATTGGTTTATGAATGTGTTAAATCAATTTTACATTTACTGCATTTAAGCCTTTTAAACCTTCTTCTAGCTCAAAAGAAACTCTATCATTTAAGCGGGCATCGTCTATCATGCCTTTTACGTGCACAAAATAACTTTCTTGAGTACCGGTCTCCTTAATAAAGCCATAACCTTTCTCTTCGTTAAAGTAATCTACCCTGCCTGTTTTAACTGAAGACTCTTCCTCAGTTTCCTTTTTAGGCACTCCAACAACAATGTCTTCTGCCTTAACTTTAGACTTTTTCTCAGGATCTGGCGGCGTATCTACAATATTACCAAACTCATCTACATAAGCCATCATGTTCGCCAAATCACTGTCGGTTTCTGTGGCTTTACGTTCTTCACGTCTTTGTTCTTTTTCTTTGCGCTTTTGCAGACGCTTTTTTTCTTTTTCTTTCTTACTAAAAGTTTCTTGAGATTTTCCCATTAAATTTTTTTGGTTTTAAAAATTTTCTTAATTCAGAAATATAGCCATAATTTTTGTGAATGCATAATTTATTTTGAGATTTCCACAACCTAATTACCCACAAGCATTAAAATGCAAACTCAATTTATTGAGATTGATACACGCTAATGACTCGTATTTTAATTATTACCTATCTTCCTTCTATTCCACGCAATCATTAACTATTTTAGATTTCGTTAAATTTGCATAGATACAATAGAAAACAACTTATCTTAATTATAAAAACCATGAGTAAGGAACAAGAGAAAAAAGATAACCAAATCAACATTGAGCTTACTGAGGAAGTAGCAGAAGGTATTTATTCGAATCTGGTAATGATTGCCCACTCTAACAGCGAGTTTGTGCTAGATTTTATTAGGTTGATGCCCGGTGTGCCTAAAGCTAAGGTAAAATCTCGTATTGTGGTTACACCCGAACACGCCAAAAGATTATTAGATGCCCTTAAAGACAATATTGAAAAATATGAAAATGCTTTCGGTCCAATAAAATCTAATCAAGAAGCGCCTAAGTTTCCTATGAATTTTGGCGGCACTATCGGAGAGGCTTGATAAATTAAAAACACCTTAGCTTAAATTTGCTAAGGTGTTTTTAATGTTAAAAATAGAGAAAAATCATCGAATTACCCCACGCTACCTTCCAAACTAATAGCCAATAGCTTTTGTGCCTCTACGGCAAACTCCATGGGTAGTTGGTTCAATACTTCTTTTGCATATCCATTTACTATTAAAGCAACTGCTTTTTCTGGGTCTATTCCCCTTTGGTTACAGTAAAAGATTTGGTCTTCGCCAATTTTACTAGTGGTCGCCTCGTGCTCAATTTTCGCCGACTTATTTTTGGCCTCAATGTATGGGAAGGTATGTGCTCCACAATCATTACCCATTAACAAACTATCGCACTGCGAGAAATTACGGGCATTATCTGCTCTTGAACTAACGTTAACCAAACCTCGGTAAGAGTTCTGTGATTTCCCTGCTGAAATTCCCTTTGAAATGATGGTGGATTTCGTGTTTTTACCAAGGTGCACCATTTTGGTTCCCGTATCGGCCTGCTGATGGTTATTAGTCACGGCAATAGAATAAAACTCTCCAATGGAATTATCTCCCTTTAAAACACAGCTTGGGTATTTCCAGGTCACTGCACTACCGGTCTCGACTTGTGTCCAGGAAATTTTTGAATTCGTTTCGCACAAGCCTCGCTTGGTAACAAAATTGTAAACCCCTCCTTTGCCCTCGGCATTACCAGGATACCAGTTTTGAACAGTAGAGTATTTAATTTCGGCATCGTCTAAAGCAACAAGCTCAACGACTGCCGCGTGCAGTTGGTTTTCATCACGGCTTGGTGCGGTACAGCCTTCTAGATAACTTACGTAACTACCTTTATCGGCAATGAC
>CAKZMZ010000344.1 GCA_937129345.1 uncultured Thalassovita sp.
AATCGGGATTGTTTTAGTAGAAGGCGCAATAGATGCTTGCGGCAATCGGGTTGAAAAAGGCAATATGTTGGTTTCCAAGCTAGAAAACCAATGCGCCATCACCGTGGAGGCCAATAGCCACCTCCTACTATTCGGTGGGCAACCTTTCCCCGAAGAACGCTTTATTTTCTGGAATTTTGTCTCTAGCAGCAAAGAGAAAATTGAAGCCGCCAAAGAAAAGTGGAAAGCCAAACAGTTTCCCAAAGTGCCTAATGATGAAAGTTATGTGCCTTTGCCTTGAACATGTTGCCTGCATTATTCTAGAAATTATAAAATTTACCCCCAATTTCTATTCATGATGTTTACTGAGCTTTTGTAATTATTCCAAATGCATCTCGGCAAATTTTACAAACTGCTCCCAATCGTATTTTAATACATTGTGCTTGCCGGTTCTGATGTGGTAGCCGGTATGACCTTGAATTAGTGGTTGGTCAACTGGGGGCATTTTGGCAGCAATTAGATTTTCAAGGCCATAGAGTTCATAAACTATACTAGCAGTTTTCAAACTTAAAAACTCTCCTTTAGGGTCTGCCCATTGGTCTTCTTCAGCACTGGCCACATAAAGTGGTCTTGGGGCAACTAGGGCTAGTAAACCATGTTGATCTATAGGCAAGGCTGCTTCATTCTCATTGTATTTGTTATAATTGTCGCAAAACCAATGCGGAAATACACGATTGATCCTACCTACTGTTTCGCCGTAGGCCCTTTTAGATAAAGCAGCCCCACCACAACCAGATTCGTTAGAAATGACCAAGGCAAACCTTTCATCGTAAGCAGCAGCGCATAAGGCAGCTTTGCCTAAACGCGAGTGACCAAGTACAGCAACCCTAGCTTCGTCTATGGCACTATCGGTTTCGAAATAATCCATGGCCCTACTCAAACCCCAAGCCCAAGCGGCAATTGAACCCCAAGCATCAGCTTTTGGCACATCATTATTTTTTTTGTTGTTGAACAAAGCGTGGATGCCATTTTTAAACCCATCGTCGAAATCGGGGTCTATATCTCCATAATAATAAGTGGCCACGCCAAAACCATTTTCAATGATGTAGCTTACAGGCCAACGGTGCGAATTATATCCCCTCGATTTTTCGGTGGCTTTATGATCAGTAATGCCCATCCCTTCATTATTGCGCATCCAACTGTTTGAAAGTAGTATTTCAGGATCATTTTCTATGGCGTGGTTCCCATAAAAGTTTGGCCCTACAAAAATAGGAACCGGCTTTCCTGCTTGCTTAGGTAAGTAAATTAGCAAATCCATAAAAGCTGACTTGCCTTTTCGCTTAAAAGTGATACGCACTTGCTTTCTGATCGCTTTACCATCAATGGCTTCAGTAGAAGATTCTAGTGATTTGTATGAGGTTTTTACTTTAGCATCAGGGATGTTCCCATATACCTCACCCTTAAAAATCTCCAATATTTCTGGTCTTCTTATACTTTCCCAATCATCCGTAGAGGTTATTTTTTTGCCTTGGGTACTTTCTAGCAATGCCGCTAAAGTAAAATCTGGGATTTTTGCCTCATTGTAGTTGGGGGTAAACTCTTGAGCATAAGTGATTAAGCTAATACATAAAAAAAATACAAGAATAAGGTTTTGCTTCATCTTCATAATGGTTTAGTTATCCATCTAATTGCTAAGAAGATTGAATGTACAAAACTCTTATTCTTGCACAAAGTAAAACGCAAATGTAAGATGGTTTTTAAGCGATGAACTAGGGTTTTTGCAGTGGTAAACCTTTGCTGTTCCACTCTCTGATCCCACCAACAAAATTGTAGATAACTGGGAAGTTCAACTGCTTGATCATTCTTACAGCTGCGGTACTTCTACCACCAACCGCGCAATAAAGCACCACTGGTTTAGAGTTGTCTAGTTTTTTCATCCGCTCCATAAAATCGCTAGAACTGATATTGATTTGCTGTGCTCCTTTAATGTATCCACCGTTAAACTCCCTATCGGTGCGGACATCTATTAGCTGAATTTGGTTTTCTTTCATCAACTGTTGCAGGCCCGAACTATCTATATTTTTTACCTCAGAAGATTGACTGCAAGCCACAAATGTACTAGTAACAGCAAATAATAAGAATAATACCGTAGAGATAGAAATACGCATCGTTTTAAAAGTTATAGTTGATAATAAAGTTGGTTATGAACAAATTGACCTTGTTGAAAATAAAATTTGGATTCTCTGGTATGTTGCCCGATCCTCTTTTGTAAGTGAGCAAAAGTTCTGGTTTTAATCTTTTAAACTTATCTGAGTGGAAAAAGAAGTCTAGATTAAAATGCGTGTAATCGGGAATTGCATACTTATTGGCTGCTGCGTCGGTAACAGAAGGTTTCCAATGGTGGCCTATACTAAAAATACCGTTTAATTTGTTGTTGCCCAACTTCCAAACATTGTTATAGTATAGT
This sequence comes from uncultured Thalassovita sp., assembly GCA_937129345.1. Classification (GTDB taxonomy): domain Bacteria; phylum Bacteroidota; class Bacteroidia; order Cytophagales; family Flammeovirgaceae; genus Chondrinema. Next base: position 2,447 of record CAKZMZ010000344.1, read on the forward strand.
ACCACAGCATGATTATTGGCCGTGCCTTCGCTGCGCTCCCGTTTCTGAAAACTGTAAAGAGATTCGCGGCCCCACTCCCTTGGAAACAAAAACCTCCCTCCTGAAAAAATATGAGAGTAGGCCAAAGATATCGTAGCCTTTTGCACTTTAAACTGAAATCTTGTGGCCAAAACATGCGACTGCTCATCTGTAAAGTATCTTAGTGAATCTATGGCATTGCCTCCATCTCCTACTTTGTTTTGCATAACCCACTGTAAACCAAGGCTAGTACCTTTATCATCAAGTTTTAACTCAGGATTTACATAAAGCATATTGAAAATATTATCTACATGGTAATCCCAAATATTCACTTTAAGCTTGTTGCTTACCTGCCATTGCCCGTGTAAAAGAGCCAAATAAGAAGACGCTGAATTTTTATTGCCATAGCCCGAAGGACTCCTGTCGGGGTTCCTACCTACAGGGTAAGTGCCCAAGCTTTCTCCAATATTGTAAAACTCACCTGTTGAGCGTGGGGCGATTTCGTTAAAAATAGCTGCTTCAAATACATATTTTTTTGAAGGTTTATAGCTGTACCAAATGCCCTGCTCTAAAGTAGGAATCATACGCCCATCTTGCCCATTGAGAAAGGGGCTTTTGGCCAACATCCTACCCACTTTTACAAAATGCTTTTTTGTCTCGTATGCGGCATATAGCTCACCGGGAATAAAAATGGCTCGTTTGCTTAAATCGGTAACATCGAACAAACCTGCTTCATATCTACTAAGCCTGCCTGTTGTGGCATCGGTTTGCGTTAAATCTTGAACACCTAAATTAAATGAAGTATATAAGGCCGCACCTAAAGAAAAGTTTTTAGAAACAGGTTGCTCGTACTTTATTTTACCGCCCGTTGCCAAGGCATAAAAGTTTTGTAAATTACCCTCATTAAGTGTACTCATGTAATAGGTACGCCATTGCCCAGAGAACTTCGGTCTTAATTTTAAACTATCTGGAACAGCCTGCCTAGCTAAAGCTTTAGTTTGGAAAAATAATAGGCCAAGCAACAGTGCTATTCCATATATTTTTAATAGATACTTTTTGCCCTGCATATTATTTTTTCTTAGTTATACCGTGTTTGTCTTTGTAGTAAGAAATGATTGGGGGAAATGGCCCGTATTTGTGTTGCTCTTCTGAGAAATCATCTGCCCAAGGGCCGTATGGAGTGGAGACAGGTTTCAATACTAAATCTGGAAAATCCTGCTCGGTAAACTGTTTTACCGGTCTTGAAAAACTATTGATGTAAGCTGCTACGTGAAAAGCCTCTTCATCGCTTAACTTGGGTTGCTCGTAAGTGGCTTGGCCAAAAGGCATATTACCTTTAATAAATTGAGCGGCCGTTAGTACTCGGTTCATACCCGCACCGTGGTTGTAGGTATCTTGCCCCCAAAGCGGCGGAAACTGATAAGTACTGTTGTTTGCTGTTTTGATACCTGCGCCATCTTCTCCATGGCAAGTTTGGCATTCAACCGTATAAATTTCTTTGCCTTTTACCAAATCGGCTTTTACGTTGGGTATTGCAATTTCAGGAAAACCCGTATACTGCTGCGAAATCTCTTCGGGTACGCCTTCACTCAACCAATCCATGTAAGCTATGATTGCTTCCATTTGTGTCGATTCTTCAGGCAACTTTTTGCCGTTCATGCTGCGCTCCATGCAGCCATTTACCCGGTCTTTTAAGGTTACGTTTCTGTTTTCCCTGCCTTTAAACTGCGGAAAACGTTGGCTAATACCTATCCATGCTGCTGCACCACGTTTGGTGCCTCCTTCTAGATGGCAATTGGTACAACTCAAGTGGTTGCCAGTAAACTTTAATACATCGTCATCAGAGTCAGGTCCCATCCATTTGGGCGTTTCTGATACAAGTTTATGACCATACTTAATTAATTTACCTCTCTCGCCTTTGGGCAAGTCCATTCTTATATTTTTTGCCCGCCAATTTGCAGGATCTACAAGGTAGGCTTCAAAAATGGCAGGCTTTACTTGAATCAAAACAATGGTTGCAAATAGGCCTACCGCTAAAGACAGAAAAGTAAACGTGCTCCAAAAAAGCCATTTTATTCTTTTTCTTAATTCCATAGAATGTTGATGTATGTGTAGTACTTTGAAATAAGGTGTTATCTCAAATGTAGGTGCTTATGAGATAAAGTATCGTAACAAAAGTTACAAAAGGGATTTTTGAGGATACACGATGAAAAAATGCTAGGTGTGTAAAACGCATATTTTTTAGGCTGAACAGAAAAATCATACCGCCCAACGTTGCAAAGTTGATTTTTTAATTTACTAACTTTGGTGGATTTTCTTAATCAAAGCATGGCCTTATTTTTTGTCATTTAATAATACAAAAAGCCTCTTTGTAAGAAATTCAACTAGAACCAATAACTATCAAGTAATTGAAGTCAAATTAATGTCGACTACAGATTAAAATCAGGATATGAAAATTTATTTTTTAGGCTGGCTTTGCTGCTTTTTAGCAACTTATGCTGCCCAAGCACAAACTTCAAACAGTGTCATATTAGCTAAAAAACCGAACTTTCAGACACAATTATATTACGACTCGCTAGATACCACTCCGGGCATTTATACAGGTGCCGAGCACCAATATTATTCTTTTAGGATTGAAGGCAACCCTTTTTTCTTTTCAGATGATATAGCACCTACCGATATCCACTACAATGGTTTTCTCTACCAAAACATAGAGGCTTACTACGATTTACACTTGCAAGCCATTATCGTAGAACATGATAATATGTCTTTTGCCATAAGATTGGACAACAAAAGAATTAGCCATTTTAAAATGTATGAGCACAAGTTTGTGCACTTAAATGTAGACTCTATCTCGGGCATGAAAAGCGGATTTTACGACTTGGTAGTAGATGGCCCTGTTAAATTTTTTGTACGCCGCGAAAAAGAATTGAGGAAGGAAATAGACAACCAGATCATTAGAGAGTGGTTCGAGCCTTTAACCAGATATTACGTCTTAAAAGATGGCAGCTACCACAGGATAAAAAGAAGAGGACAAATACTTAAATTATTCGGCGATAAAAAGAAAGAACTCAAGACTTTTATAAAGCAACAAAGGATCTCAATCAGAACATTTCCAGAAGATGGCTTCGAAAAAATCATCAACCACTACAACGAACTTTAGATCTCTATGCATCCAAAAATAACAAGCAATGTTCTTTTAGCTATTTTTATAGGAATATTGATTGGCTTACCTAGTGCCAAAAGTTTTTCTCAAAATGCTGAAAGTAAAATTTCTGTAACCCTAGAAAATGCGCCGTTTAACGAGTTGGCCAATGCTATTGAAAAGCAAAGCGACTATACGCTTTATTATAATTCCCGACAAACAGATACCTTAATTATAAGTGTGCAAGCCACAGCAGAACCTGTTGCCAAAGTATTGAACTTAGCGCTGAGAAATACGGGTTTTCAATCTGCCATAGACGATAACGATCACATCTTTGTTACTTATGGCAGAAGTATCCAAACATCGCTGCCTTTCGGTTTTTTTACCAGTCCTGAAACTGAAAAGCCAGAAAATAATGAAATAGCCGTAGATTATTTTGAAGGCCAAAGCCGCGGTAACAATGCGGAAGAAAAGGTGTATGAAATCGGCACCAAAACCAATACCATTAAAAAGGGGGATGCCACCATAAGCGGAAGAGTGGTAGACAGCCAAACAGGAGAACCTATTGCAGGTGCCGCTATCTTTATTAAAGAACCTTTGATCGGAGTATCCGCTGATCCTCTAGGCTATTACAAACTCACTATACCTAAGGGCAGGCATACCATTTCAATAAACAGTTTAGGCATGCGCGAAACCACTCGCAATGTAATTCTTTATTCTGATGGAAATTTAGACATAGAATTGCAAGAAAGTGTGCAGTCGCTAAAAGAAGTATTGGTAGAGGCAGACCGAGAACAAAACGTGATCAATCCACAAATGGGCATCGAAAAAATGGACATCGAAACCATAAAGCAAATACCTACCGCTTTGGGCGAAAGCGATGTGCTTAGGGTGGTACTCACCTTGCCAGGCGTTAGCTCTGTAGGTGAGGCTAGTACCGGTTTCAATGTAAGAGGCGGTACCGTAGACCAAAACCTGATCCAACTCAATGAGGCCACTATTTACAATCCCTCTCATCTTTTTGGTTTTTTCTCTTCATTTAATCCTGATATTTTAAAGGATGTACAATTGTATAAAGGAAGTATACCAGCAAAATTTGGTGGTCGGCTTTCCTCTGTTTTGGACATTACCACAAGGGAGGGTAATAAGAAAAAACTTTCAGGAGCAGGTGGCATAGGCTTAATTACCAGTAGGCTTTCTATTGAGGGGCCCATAGGTTCAGAAAAGACCTCCTTTGTTTTGGCAGGAAGATCCAACTACTCTAATTGGCTGCTCAGAAGGTTAGAAGATCCCGATTTTAGAAGTAGTTCAGCCTCTTTTTACGATGTAAATTTAGGGATAGCACATCAGTTTAATGAGAAAAACAATCTTTTCTTTAATGCCTATCTCAGTAATGATCAATTTCAATTCAGAAATGATACCACCTATAAATACAACAATATAGCATTAAGCCTTAAATGGAAAAATTTGATCAATGATCGGCTTTATAGCGAAAGCAGTGTGGCTTACAGCCAATACGATTTTTCCATTAATGCAGATAGGAACCCTGTAAATGCATATGATCTTGCTTTTAATATTCAAGAAACCAGTTTTAAATCTGGCGTAAGCTACTTTTTAAATGAAGATTACTCTTTTGAAGCAGGCATCAACAGTAAATATTATCAATTGTCGCCAGGTAAGTTTGTACCTACAGGGAGCGAATCGCTGATTGAAGAGGAAGTGATCGACCAAGAAAACGCTTTAGAATCGGCACTGTATTTTTCTGCAGACCTCAATCTTTCCAGCAAGCTAACCATAAACGCTGGACTTAGATATGTGATGTTCAATTACTTTGGGCCGCAAGACGTATACACCTATGCCCCCGGCGTACCTAGGACCAGTTCCACTGTAATAGATACTACAAATTACAGCAATGGAGAAATGATAAAAACCTACCATGGCCCTGAGGTTAGAGCAGCCATGCGCTACATCATCGATAAGCAAACTTCGGTTAAATTGAGCTACAATATGCAGCGGCAATTTATACACATGCTTTCTAATACCACCGCTATTTCTCCTACAGACATTTGGAAGCTGAGCGACACGCACATTAAGCCACAGTTTGGGCAGCAGCTATCGCTCGGATTTTACAAAAATTTCCAATACGGTATTATAGAGACTTCTGTGGAGGCTTACTACAAAACCGTAAACAATGCACTAGATTTTAAAAGTGGTGCAGTGCTGATCATGAACCCGGCTATTGAGACAGACATCATCAATACTCGGGCACAGGCTTATGGTGTGGAGGTATTACTCAAGAAAACAAGGGGTAAACTTAATGGGTGGTTAAGCTACACTTTCTCTAGGTCACTATTGCAACAAGATGACCCCATTGCAGGCGAATTGATCAATAATGGTGCTTGGTATCCATCTAATTTTGACAAACCTCATGATGTTACTATGGTGGGTAACTATAAATTTTCACACAGATTGAGTCTTTCACTCAATTTTACCTACAGTACAGGTAGACCGATAACATTGCCTATTTCAAGTTTTAATTATGGAGGTTCAGAGAGGGTTTTTTATTCGGATAGAAACCAATTTAGGATTCCTGATTACTATCGCGCAGACATTTCTTTAAATCTTGAAGGGAACCACAAAGTAAGAAAGTTGGCGCACAGCTCGTGGACATTTGCCATATACAACCTTACTGGCAGAAAAAATCCCTACTCTGTATTCTTCGCATCTGAAAATGGAAACATACAAGGCTATAGGCTAGCCATTTTCGGAAGACCAATCCCTACTGTCACATACAACTTTAAATTTTAATTAGCAATGGAGCATACTTACATACTTAGATATTGGATTTTTCTCATTATAGGTGCGTTTCTCTTTAGCAGTTGCCTAGATGAATACAACCCTCCTGAAATTGCCAATAGCGAAAGCATTTTAGTAGTTGAAGGAAACATAAGCGATGTGGTAGCCAACATCAGGTTATCGAGTACCAATCCGCTAGGACAGGATCAACCCACCCCTGTAGACAATGCCCAAGTAATCATAGAAGGAGAAAACTCAGGTAGTGCAGATAACCTGATTCCATTAGGGGGCGGGGCTTATCAACTTGCCACAGACCTAAGTTTTCAGGACCGCTACCGCATAAGAATAGAAACCGAAGCAGATGTGTACGTTTCTGAATTTCTAGACTTACTAACTACACCTGAGATAGATAGTGTGGGTTGGGAACAAGTAGATGGCGTATTTCAAGTACATGTAAGCTCCCATGACGATACCAAAAGCACGAGATACTATCTTTGGAGTTTTGAGGAAACCTGGACGTACAGGGCCAGATACAATTCAAGTTATCAATATGAGGATGGCGAGTTTTCGCTAAGGCCTAGAGATGAACAGATTTACTTTTGCTGGGATACTGAACCTTCAACCTCGGTGTTGGTGGGGACTACGGTAAACCTAACTGAAGATGTGGTTTTTAAGCAGCCGCTTCACCAAATCGTACCCGGAGATAATTTAAAGCTTTCTAATAAATATAGCATTTTAGTTAAGCAATATGCCATTAGCCAAGATGCTTATGAGTTTTGGGACTTGTTAAGGAAAAACTCCGAAAGTGTAGGTACTTTCTTTGACCCACAACCTTCTCAACTTCCCACCAACTTAACCTGCACTACCGATGAAAACAAACAGGTAGTCGGTTATATTTCTGCCAGCCAAGAACGCAGCGAAAGGATTTTTGTGAACAGAAATGATTTACCCTTTGACGATATCCCATTTTACCCCGCTAGGTTTTGCCAATTAGACACGGTACTTGTTGCTGAAGGACCAGAAGAAATAGACCTGCAATTTGGCGGAGGTTTTAACTTACCGACATTAGAAATCGTGAGTTTATTTTCCGGTCGTGTAATAGGCTATCAATCTGCCCCGAGACAATGCGCCGATTGCCGAATTTTTGGAGGTACCAACCAAAGACCTGAATTTTGGGAAAACTAAACCAACTCCTATGCAAATAATATTTATAAGATATATACTTAAAAAAGTAAGCATTACTAATCTTTTAATCGTGCTATTTTTATTTTGCTCTTACTCCAATTATGCGCAAAATTTTGGGGAACAGCTTGAGCAACAATATGAATCATATCAAGAACAGCACTATACAGAAAAGGTGTACTTACATACTGATAGAGACTTTTACATTGCCGGGGAGATATTGTGGTTTAGTGTTTATTGCACCAATGCCGAGAATCAATTTTCTGGCCTTAGTAAAGTAGTTTATGTAGAATTGCTAGACAAAAACAAAAAAGCAGTAGTACAGCAAAAAATCGCTGTTGACAACGGTCAAGGATCTGGCTCATTTTATTTACCTGTTTCGCTTAACAATGCTAAATACACCTTAAGGGCTTACAGCAGATGGATGCGGAACACTTCTGCAGATTACTTTTTTCATAAGCCTATTGCTATTGCCAATACTTTTGTGGGCAATGCCCAAGAAAAAGAAAGCCCCAAAAAGTTAGACATTCAATTTTTGCCTGAGGGAGGCCAACTATTGGGCAATCACCAAAATAAAATGGCTTTTAAAGTAACCGATGCCCAAGGCAAAGGCCTACCTGTTAAAGGCGTTTTGTTGAACAGCAAAAAGGATACTTTACTGCATTTTAAAGATACCCACCTCGGGATGGGCAGCTTCAATTTTACGCCAAAAATAGAAGAAGCCTACTCAGCCAAATTGATCATCGGGCAAGATACCCTAACCAAAGATTTGCCCAAGGCTCAAGACAATGGCTATATCTTAAATGTAAATATTGAAAATGAAGCACTACAAATCGTAGGAATCTCTTCTTACAATGAACCTTTCTTTACTTTTTTCATCCACCATAACGGAAAAGTACTTACCTCTAAAACAATCAATACAAAAGACAAAAAAGCTACTCATAGCATCCCACTTAACGAGTTAGGTACAGGCGTGCATCATATTACCCTTTTTAATAGCAAACAAGAATCTGTAGCCGAAAGGCTTTATTTTAGCTTTGGTAAGGATAAAGAAAATATACAAATTGCCTTGCCACAAACCCAAACAGGCAGCAGGCAAAACTTTAGCTTTAACCTAGAAAACCTCACTGAAAACAAAGCGCGTTTATCGCTATCTGTGTTTTTAAACGACTCTCTGCAAAGTGCTGATAAAGTAGACATCAGGACTTGGCTTTTATTGCAAAGCGACTTACAGGGTTACGTAGAAAAGCCACAGTATTATTTTTCGGTACCTAAGGAGGTAGCCATTAAAGCAATAGATGCCTTAATGCTTACACAGGGTTGGCGCAAATTTAAATGGGAGGAAATACTAAAGCCTAAGCCAATCGAAAATGTATTTTTACCAGAAATAGAAGGGCCTGTTTTCGAAGCATTTGTTTACGATAAAGAAACCGGTAAGCCAGGTAATTGGGTAGAGACCTACTTATCTTTCCCTGGTAAATATTTTAGGTTTTATGCCCAAAAAAGTAGCAATAAAGGTAAACTCACGTATGTACTCAGAAATGTTGAAGGGCCTCAATCTGGTTTTATGCGCGCCTTTACAAAAGAAGATAGCACTTGGCAATTTAAGTTGATTTCTCCTTATGACACAAATAAGAGTAATCTTAACTATCCGCCGCTCATATTAGATCCAACACTAAAAAATACACTTGAGCAAAGGAGTATTGGCATGCAAGCACAAAATATTTATTTAGACAAAAAATTGCATCAGTTTCAACCTTTAAGCCAAGATTCTATTCCGTTTTACGGGCAGCCCGATCAGCAGTATTTGCTAGATGACTACACCCGTTTCCCTACTATGGAAGAAGTGATGCGTGAGTATGTCCCCAAAGTTGCAGTAAGAAAAAATAAAGAGAAGTACCGGTTTAAGGTGTTCGATGTATTGGATGAAATATTTTTTGAGGGAAACCCTCTTATGTTACTAGATGGTATGCCAATACTTAGCGCCAATAAGATTTTGGCCTTTGATCCTTTTAAAATCAAATCTTTAGACGTGGTGAGCAGGAGGTTTGTCAGCAATAAAGTGGAATTTAAGGGCATAGTAAGCTATAGGACTTATGATGGCGACTACACGTGGCAGGCACCCCACGAAGAAGACTTTGTGTTCGATTATAGCGGCTTGCAAGAAAAAAGGATTTTTTATCAACCTAAGTACGACACAAAAGAAAACCGCAACAGTAAAATGCCCGATTTTAGAACCTTACTTTTTTGGGAGCCCAACATTATCCTAAATAGTGGAGAAATTAAAGAAATTCAGTTCTTTACTTCTGACAAGCTAGGGAGTTTCAAAGGCATTCTACAAGGACTCTCTCAGGATGGCCAACCTATCTTTGAGCAATTTGACTTTACGGTAGAGGCAGTTTCTAACTAAAATTTTTAAGCTGGTAATAGCTCGCTAAGCAGTAAAAATAAGTGTTGAGATATTAATGAAGGAAACACATCAAATAAACAGTATAATGGGCAACTGTTAATGAGACGCTTATGTCAGTATGCACATGATTTAGGATAAATCTGTTTTCCCCAGTTTTTCTTTAAGGTTAGGAGCTAGGGGATAATCCAATTTTTTAAAAATCTCTAACTGTGCGGTTTGAGGTTTGATGCAGTCGTTAAAGATGATTTCGGGCTCGTGGGCTTTAAGGTTAATGCCCAACTTTTTGGCCTCTTTTTTTATAACTTGGTTGCTCATCGTTCTAAATACTTCTGAGTAACTCATGTCAAGCGCTTTGCAAAATGCTTTAAATCTATTCAGTTCTGCCTCGGTTAGTTTTATTGATATTTGTTTGTTTACTACCCCTTTTGGTTCAATTTTTTTCATAAATAATGATAGGTAAAAGCCTCATAAAAATAATCAAAAAAACGCTTTTCTCAGTATAAAAAGGCGATTTCTTTCATCATAACAGTTAAATATTTTATTAAGTATGCTTACTACTTAGGTACCAAAAATACGTTTTACATCAAACTGAGCCATATCTTTGTTCAAGCATGGGCCCTTGAACCAATACGGTAACTTATGTAAACGTCTAGGCTTACACCAAAAGCATTTTAAGGACAGATTGATGGCTAATTACCTATAAATACATTATGAATGGTAGACTGACCTAAATCAGGTTAGAACTTGGGGAAATATTCTTTTTTATTGATGGCTAAAAGCTTAGAATTATAAAAAATATTAGCCATGAAAATTCTTCTCGAAAATAGTAATATCAAGGTAGTTCTGTATTCATTAGAACTTGACCAACTACTACAAGGAAATACCCTAAAAGGTAAATGTCAACTCAGTGAAGAAGACAATCTTTTAAGTTGGTCTGTAGAAGCAAGATTTATGTCCGGCGTACCGGATTTAAGTTTCAAGGATGCACATTTGAGTATCAGATTGCCTAAAGTAGAACTCTCTAATTTGCTAGAAGATGCCACCGATTGCATTTGTCATGTACTGCACCCTTCTAAACACGAATTGCACCTGTGCATAGAAAAAGTGAGCAACGGCTTTGCAACCGCTGATCACATTTTACAAGAAGGTCACCCTTCTGCTATAAGAAAGACCTAATCACATATTGCCAGACTTTAGTTTAATGCGCATCAAATGCATGTCGGCGGTCATGTAAAGGTAGTTTTGGTCGGTATCAAAACCGCAATTGGCGGTAGCCTGTCCTGTTTTTATTGTGCCCAAGTGCTTGCCTTCTGGTGTAAAAATCAAAACGCCGCCTGGGCCGGTGGCAAAGATATTTCCGCTTTTATGCACCTTTAAGCCATCTTGTGAGCCCTTATCTGTTTTTGCTAATTCAGTGGCATCAAAGAAAACACGGCCATTGGTAAAATCGCCGTCTTCGTCTAAATCGTAGGTCATCCAAATAGGGTTTTTACCGTCTGAGTTGGCTACGTAAATGGTTTGTTCATCTAAAGAAAGGGCTATGCCATTGGGTCGGCTTAATTCTTTAGATTGTAATTTTACTTCACCATTTTTGACACTATACACCCCTTGAAAATCAATTTCCCTGTTGGGATTTTCGCCTTGATGACCTTCGGGTGCGGGTGCCAAACCGTAAGGCGGATCGGTAAAGTAGTACGTGCCGTTGCTGGCTATGGTAACATCATTAGGGCTATTAAACTTTTTTCCCTCCCAATTATCAGCAATGGCCTCAAACTCAGGTTTTGGGTCTGATAAAGGACTGAGCATTTTACCTAACTGCCTGTTGCCGTGTTGACATAAAACCAGCTTTCCATCATTGTCTAAGGCCAATCCATTAGAGCCCATTTCGCCACCGCGCTCTACTTCACCTGTGTAGCCAGAGGGTTGCAAGTAAATTTCAGCTTTGTTATCGCCGGGCGTCCAAGAATAAACTATGTTTTCAGGCACATCGCTAAAAATCAATTTATTTTCAGTCTCCAACCACAAAGGGCCTTCAGACCAAGTAAAGCCTGAGCATAAAATCTCGATTTTAGCATCTTCGGCAATTAAATCGTTAATAGCAGGGTCTACTCTTTCTACGCTGCCTGTGGTTTCATAAGTTACTTCTTGAGTCGAAGCCGTTTCTTGGTTCTCTTTTGGTGTTTCTTCTGTTTTAGAGTTTTGGCATGAAAATACAAAAAAGCCAATTCCTAAAAGAATTGAAAATCGTGAAAATGTAATAAAAGCAGGTTTCATAAAAATTTATCTTTCGTGTAGTTCAAAATTTCTACACGAAAGATAAAAAATGATTGGCTACAAAATGCTATTTTCTTTGTCTAATTATTTCACTACCAAAGTACCTCTCATAGTATAAGAGTGGCCAGGGAAAGTACAAACATATCTATACTCACCCGGTTCTGTGGGTGCTACAAAATAAATGGTCTCATTGGTTTCTGGTTGTAAAATATTACTGTGGAAAAGGACCAATTCCGATTCAGGCACATAGTTTTTATCAGGCCCTTCCAAACCTAAGTTTTCTGCCATTTTAGCCACTTGCTCTAAAGCATCGTCCGGCTTGGTTATTACGATGTTGTGCAGCATATCATCATTGTTGTTAAAGGTCAATGCTACTTTGGCACCTGCTTCTACTTCTAGTGTTCTTGTGTCATATTGCAAGCCGGGTTTGGTTCCTAAGCTCAAGCTAATGTCTGGCCCGTCTGTCCAAGTCTCGGGCATTTTGATCAGTCTTTTACTCACCGAGGTACTTGAAGACTTGCTAGCAGATTCTCCTAAAAAAGCTTCGGCTGTGCCTGTGGTAATGGTACCACCGGGCACTTCGTTTAAAGTATAATAACCAGTATTGTGTAACAAGTCCATGCCGTTGGCAGCCTTGGCGTTTACCTTTATCTCATGGATGTAGCCTTTGCGCAAACCGTGTACTTCTAACTTTACGGAAAGCCCATCGTCAGAAACTGTGGCCTTGGCTATGGGACAAGTTTGCTTTTCTATAATATCGCTCCCATATTTGCTATGGTAATGATAATTAAAACTGGTCATTGCGTAATTGGATACATCCGCCGCCTGTGCTTTATTAATAGCTTGGGTAAAGGTCAGCTCAAATCCGTCGGGCTGTGCTTTCATTTCTTTGATTTCAAAAGGTGTTCTACCCGTCCATTTTAATCTTTGCAAAGCATAATCTGCCTTACCTGTAGAAGCCCAACCTCGGCTGGTCATTCCTGCGAAAATAGAACCATCTTTGCCCCACTCCATGCGTAACAAGCCCGAAGCAAAACCTTCTCTAAAAGGGAAACAAGCGCCTTGGTAAACGCCTTCTACCTGCTCCATAAAAACACGCATGATCTTACTATGCCCTTGATCGGCCACAAACATCTGCCCATCAAATGGACCAAATTTACCATTGGTATTATCTATTAAAAAGCCCGAAGTTGAAATCCCCATTAAAGTATGTGGAAACCAAATGGCGGGGACTTTTAATTCAGGTACAAACTTAGCCGCTTCATACATGGTAATGCCTTTATCTGGCACATCTTCTTTTTTTAGGGCCAAGGGAGAAAGTGGTTCATTGCTCCATCTTAACCCTGCCGGATTACCTGCAAAATCACCTTTTTCTAAATGGGTCATCCTGCCCGAACCTACCCAATCGCCCTGGTTTTCTGTATAGAAAATATCTCCATTGTTATTTACACCAAATCCAGCAGGTGAACGGAGTCCCGTTGCAATGGGCGTCATTTCTCCTTCAGGGGTAATGTTGAGTAACCAACCTCTCCATTTGGCTAAACTTTCTCCGTAACCGATCCAAGACAAATTCAAAGTCACCAACATATCGCCATTTGGCAAAATTACAGGCCCGTAGGAGTAATCGTGGTAATTGCCAGAAAGCGGCCAAG
>CAKZMZ010000345.1 GCA_937129345.1 uncultured Thalassovita sp.
AAGAGAAGAAAGAAGGTAATCGACCAATTCGTCTATTCTTGCCCCTATTTTATCTATCCCGATTTCTGATAGTTCTGTGAGGGCCGTATTGAGTGCGCACATGGCAGGGAAGTTAGTATGCCCCGTCTCAAACGCGGCTTTTTTCTTGGTTATATCAGAATCACTTTGACTCATAATTGCTTGGCCTACTGCGTTGTTCCCCGCCAAATATGGATGACTATCCTCAAAAAGTTCAGGATTGATGTAGCAAATGCCTAGCCCAAAACCTGCTGTTGTCCACTTGTAAACACTGCTGACAAAAACATCTATGCCTTGAGCCGGAATATCAATGGCGTATGCCCCGAAAGACTGTGTGGCATCTAAGAGTAGGTATGTTCCATACTTTTTGCATAAGTCTGATACTGCTCTGATATCTATTTTAAAGCCCGAGCTAAATTGCACATGGCTTATCGCCAAAATGGATGGCTTTATACGCTTAAGTTTATCTTCAAGCACTTCGAGGGAAATAACATCATTGTTATCAGCTTCAAAATAGTGGCAATGGTAAGCGTTCACCTCCCAAGGCAAAATGACCGAAGGATAATCTCCCTTGAGGAGAAGTATATCTTTAAACTTATCTTTCCACATGGCCGCCACTTGGTTCATGGCCGCTGTGTAATTGTGAACAAAAAGCAAGTCTTCAGTGGATACATTAATGAGATGCGCCGCTTTTTCTCTAGTATCCTGCACCATTGAAATCCACTCCATATAAGCCTTGCCACCTTCATTAAGAAATTGCTGAAAATGATCACGCTGTGCTTGGGCCGTTTTTTTAGAAATTAAACCACAAGCAGCTGTGTTTAGATATACTTGATTACATGCTGCCGGATAATTTTCTTTAATTTCGTCCCAATTCATCTTTCAAAAATTTTCCTGTATAACTCTTCTTGTCCTTCGCCACTTTTTCTGGAGCGCCTTCGCAAACTACTGTTCCTCCTTTTTCGCCACCTTCTAAACCGATATCTATGATATGGTCTGCTACTTTTACCACATCCATGTTGTGTTCTATGATCAGCACGGTATTGCCTTTGTCTACCAATTTGTTGAGCACATTTAATAAATGCTTTATATCTTGAAAATGCAAACCGGTCGTGGGCTCATCTAAAATATAAAAAGTTTGGCCTGTGTCTTTTTTAGATAGCTCCGTAGCCAATTTTACTCGCTGTGCCTCACCACCCGAAAGCGTGGTGGCGTGCTGTCCCAATGTGATATAACCAAGACCAACATCATTTAAGGCTTTTACCCTTCTAAAAATTTTGGGCTGATTCTCGAAAAACTCCATGGCTTGCTCTACGGTCATGTTCAACACATCTGAGATAGATTTCCCCTTAAAGCGCACTTCTAAGGTTTCTCGGTTGTAGCGTTTGCCTTTACAAGTCTCGCAATCTATGTAAACATCTGGCAAGAAATCCATCTCTACCAAAACCTTACCGCCTCCTTGGCAGGTTTCGCATCTACCGCCTTTTACATTAAAAGAAAAACGACCCGGTTTATAACCTCTAATTTTAGACTCTGGCAAGCCTGCAAATATGGCCCTAATGTCTGTAAACATACCTGTGTAAGTCGCTGGGTTTGAGCGCGGTGTACGACCAATGGGCGACTGATCTACTTCAATTACCTTGTCTACATGTTCTATGCCTTTAATTTCTTTATAGGACAAAGGGTCTCTCTTAGATTTATAGAAGTGAGAAGATAAAATAGGATGCAAAGTATCGTGTATCAAGGTTGACTTTCCGCTGCCCGAAACCCCAGTAACACAAATCATTTTACCGAGCGGAAAATCTACATCTATATTTTTGAGGTTGTGGCCCGATACACCCTTGAGCTTTAATTTTTTGCCGCTGCCCTTTCGTCTTTGTTGAGGCACTTCAATGCTTAACTGATTGCTCAGGTATTGCGCCGTGGTGCCTCCTAATTTCAAAAAATCCTCGGGAGTGCCTGCTGCTATGATTTTTCCTCCATGTGCGCCTGCGCCGGGCCCTATATCGATTACATGATCGGCGGCCAACATCATATCTTTATCATGCTCAACTACTATTATGGTGTTGCCTAAATCGCGTAGGTCTTTTAGGGCCTTGATCAATTTTACGTTGTCTCTTTGGTGCAGGCCGATGCTTGGTTCATCTAAAATATAAAGCACTCCAACAAGTTGGGTTCCTATTTGCGTGGCCAATCTAATCCGTTGAGCCTCACCACCTGATAATGTTCTAAGTGGTCTATTAAGTGTAAGGTAATCTAAACCAACGCCTAATAAAAAGCCTATGCGTTTTCTTATCTCTTTGAGCAGCTCCGAAGCAATCCTGTTTTGGCGTTCGCTAAGCCTAGATTCTAAATCATTAAACCACTCGGCAAGGTGACTTACATCCATTTGGGCTAAATCGGCTATGTTTTTATCATCTAGCTTAAAATAGCGGGATTCTTTTTTTAAACGCTGCCCCTCGCATGACGGGCAGGTTTTTACTACCGTAAAATCCTCAACCCACTTTTGCGTATTTTCTGTACCAGATTCTTGTTGCTTTTCCAGAAAGTTGATGATACCTTCAAACTTAGTATTCCAGTAAGTACCTGGATATTTTACCGATTTTACAGGAACCTCCTCTTTACTGCCATACAAAATCACTTGCAGCACTTCCTCAGGTATTTTCTTTACTGGGGTTGAAATACTGAGTTTGTGCTTTTTAAGAATGGCTTCCAACTTTTTAAAAATCCAAATGTCTCTGTACTCACCCAGTGGTAAAATAGCCCCACGGCTAATGCTGATAGAATCGTCTGGTATGATAGACTCCTTGGTTATTTCTGTAATTTTTCCTAAACCTCTGCACTCTTGGCACCAACCATAAGGGGAGTTGAAAGAGAATAAATTTGGAGCAGGTTCATCATAAGACAAACCGGTAGTAGGACACATTAAAAATTTGGAAAAATGTTTTACCTCACTATCCTTCTCAGGAAACTGCGCCATAATAATACCCTTGCCCAGATTCATGGCGGTTTTTACCGATTGCCTCAATCTTTGCAGATCATTTTTATCTAATACAAGGCGATCCACCACTACTTCTATGTCGTGGATTTTGTACCGGTCTACCTGCATCTTGGGCACCAGGTCTTGTATCTCTCCATCAACCCGAACCTTGGCGTAACCCATTTTTCTGATCTGCACAAACAACTCGCGATAATGGCCTTTTCTACCTTTTACAACAGGCGCTAAAAGCACCATTTTTTTCCCATTGTACAAGCGAATAATGGTTTCGATGATCTGATCTTCGGTTTGCTTGATCATTTTTTCCCCTGTGTTGTAGGAGTAAGCATCTGCTGCCCTTGCGTACAATACCCGCATAAAATCATAGATCTCGGTAACGGTACCTACTGTTGAGCGGGGGTTTCTCGATGTAGTTTTCTGCTCAATAGATATTACAGGGCTCAAACCATTGATCTTGTCTACATCGGGCCGCTCCATATTGCCAATAAATGAGCGGGCATAAGCCGAAAAGCTTTCCATGTAACGCCGCTGTCCTTCGGCGTAAATGGTATCGAATGCCAAAGAAGACTTGCCGCTGCCACTGATCCCTGTAACCACCACTAGTTTGTTACGGGGTATTTGCAAATCTATGTTTTTGAGATTGTGTTCACGAGCGCCAAATATAGAAATGAATTCTTCGGTACTGGCTTCCGTATAACTATTTTTCTGGCTGGTGTTTTCTTTTACTTGCTGCACTTTGCTGGATTTATCTTCTTTACTCTACAGAAAAAAATTGTAGAATCTCAAAGTTAAGAAAAAGGTCAAAACTTAAAGGTCTAAAACTTATTGCAAGCGGATAATTTCATAAAAATCACAAAATACTTTGCAGCAAAGTAAATTCTAAATTTTAGAAGATTTCTAATAAATAGAAAAACATAGCAACTTTCCTGAATATAAATTCATCTTTATAAAAAATAATGTGCCGTTCTGATAGAAAGCAAAAATCTCTAAAACCTCGACAATAACCCTTACTAAATCGCTGTAAATCAGATAGTTAATAATTAAATATATTGTCCAATAATCAAGGATGACTTCACTGCTTATTCATAATTCTAAATAAATATCAATATCAAAATGCAATGGCAGAATATTGGGAACAATAGAGTAAACCCAAATTTAGTACTATGAAAGTTAATAAGCTACTACCCATTGCCTACATTCTAAGTGCATTCTTAACCATAGGTTGTGAATTTACCTTAGATGACCCAATGATCATCGAAAACAAAGAATTCAAGTTTGAAAACGACTTCGATTTCAATACTTCTAAAGACGTTTCTATCCAAACTAGCAGTGATAAAACTATTTTCGACTTATACTTTATTGATAGACAAAAAGAAGAAAATCTTATAGGCAGGTTCAGCAACAACCTCGATTTAATAGAAGTGAACATACCTTCTTATATAGACCAATTGTACTACAGAAGTTACGATGACCAAGGCAACATATCGGTGTTAACCTCATATTCAACCAATTCATCATTGATCTATATTGAAAACCAAGATGAGTTATCTAGGAAAAGCACCCTAAACAATTGTATAGATAGGTTGTATGCAGTAAATAACAATGCAGGATTTTACAGTTTAGATATAAGCAGTACAGCCTTTACTCCTACCCAATTACCAAATTTACCCGGCGGTTCTATAGCCAATGCACTGGACCAAGATAACGGTATAGTTTATGTAAATGTGGGCAAGACATTGTACAAGTACTATGTTGAAACCGGTAACTTTGAGGTGGCATATACTAGTAATCCGTACAATGGTGCATATCCTAGGTTCGAGTATAAAAATGATACCTTTTATATAGGTAACAACAATACTATGTACACGATAAAAGCCTCTACCAATGAAGTTCTGCAATATTACACAATTGAAGGCTTTGTTAATTCCGATGCAGGTGGAGATTTGGCCTTTGCATCTGATGGCACATTGTACTTGGCTTGTTTTTCTGGTTTATACAAATTTGTCGATTTAAATGATGAAACAGGAGTAGCAAGTATAGAAAGAATTAGCGCTGAGAACTTTCCGTATCAACTTACCTCTATGGCTATTGATAGAGAAGATAGAATTTTTGTAGGTACCAACGATAGCAATTCTAACTTAATCGAGATCAGTAAAGAAGATGGAGCTTACGAAATTGTAAAAACTTATAATTTCAAAATCAATGATCTTACTGCTTGGAAATGCGATTTCTCTAACCTGCAAGTAGGAGGAACTACGGATCTTGATGGCGACGGAAAGACCAATGAAGAAGACGAGGATATGGACGGCGATGGTATAATTGACGAAAAAGATGGTGATGTGGATGGAGATGGCATTCCAAATTCTGAAGATACAGACATGGATGGAGATACGATTTTAAATGATGCAGACAATGACATTGATGGAGATGGAGTAATCAATGTTTTG
>CAKZMZ010000346.1 GCA_937129345.1 uncultured Thalassovita sp.
TATCCAGGAAATCGATGGTCGTAAATTCAGGCGATCCCCCGATGAGTACTAGATTTTCATTAATGGGATGCGCCTTGAGTTTTCTGTGTGTGAACAAACAGTCGTGTATGTTTCTATCTTTTGGTTCTATACCTAAAGAAATGGTCAGGTCGCTTTGCGGGTCTAAATCAATAAGTATTACGGTATATCCCAATCTCGATAATACGCTTCCTATGGCAGAGCAGGAGGTTGTTTTTGCTACACCTCCTTTTTCATTAGCGATGCTGATAACTTTTGCTGACATGTAAGTATAAGTTTACTTATTTAAGTATATACAAGTAATAGTAATCATATTTAATCAAATGTAAAAATATAAAATCATAATATTTAATAAGAAACCAAATGATTATATATGTAAACATATGTTTATATTAATTTGTTTTTATCTCACAAGCTTGCGATTCCAGCTTAAAGGTTGAAATAAAATAGAGCATTTTAAGCGATTAGGCCGTTTGAGTTACTAAATTATATATGATTTATAAAAAAATTATTCAAAAGGCCTGAAAATAGCTAATATTTCGATTC
The DNA here is from genome assembly GCA_937129345.1 of uncultured Thalassovita sp. Classification (GTDB taxonomy): domain Bacteria; phylum Bacteroidota; class Bacteroidia; order Cytophagales; family Flammeovirgaceae; genus Chondrinema. The sequence goes on from CAKZMZ010000346.1 coordinate 565, forward strand.
AAATTGTAAGTAATCTACAATACCTACTTACTTTAATGTGAGTTCTACTATCGCTCGGTTTTTTGCTGTTAAATACGACTGTAAAATACGCTGTGGAATTTTAGCTGGAAATACGGTTTTTATCTAAAAAAGCAGTAAAATCTAGAGGAAATATAAAATATCACTATTTGACTTTTATTTTGTCAAAATACGTTGAAATGGCACTCAAAAGCCATATATGGAAGTTTTCTGCTAAAATTATTGTTTAAATTCAGAAAGATCATTTTGTGCTGTTTCTTTGAAAGAATTGGCTCATAACCTCTTTAAACAGGGGTATGCGTATTTTAAAAGAAATTCTATGTTCTTGAAAACATTCTAGTGTTTCTGAAAAATGCTCAAACCAAAATGATGTTTTGCTCATCTAAGCCATTTGCTTGGAGCAAAGCAAAATGTTCGTCTTCAAGCTTGTCATTAGTGACTAGGCGATCAATTTTATCAAAGCCGCAGACCTGACACATACTCTTGATTCCAATTTTGCTATAATCGGCCAAGACTATAGTTTTCTCTGCTTGTTCTATCATGGTCCTTTCTGTCTCGACCACTAATTGGTTGGAGTTGGTCAATCCCGATTCGTTGATCCCACCTGCCGAGAGAAATGCCCAATCTGCATGGTAACCCATTAAATTTTTATTGGCCTCAGGCCCCACCAACATTCCAGAGTCTGGGTACAGGAATCCTCCTGTTAAAAACACTTCTGCGCCTTCCCAGCCATTTCTTTCAATATGTATGTTATTAACAATGAGTAATGAGTTGGTAATGATTCGGATTTTTTTATGCGCCAATATCTTGGACAGTTCAAGCGTCGTAGTGCCACCATCTATCATAACTACTTCTCCATCTTGCACGAGATCTGAAGCCTTTCGAGCAATGGCTTTTTTTTCTTCAATAAAATGGGTAGAACGGTAGGTGAGGGGTTTCATATCACTCGGATAATCGATTTTTCTCGAAATGCCACCCCAGTTCTTTTCCACTTCTCCATTGGCAGATAATAACTTAAAATCCCTTCTCACCGTGGCAGGAGAAGCGTCGAGCAATTTACAGGCTTCATCTACACTTATATTTTGATGCTCATTCAAGAAGTGGATTATGGTATCCAATCTAGCTTTTTGGTTCATACTGAGTCAATTTTATCAAGCTACTCCAATGTTTTCAATCCCAATCGATGATCACCTTTAAGCTGTCTGAGTCAGCTGCCCTATGGATGGCTTCTTTGATTTGATGATGGGGGAATTTCTCTGTATCGTTGGTCATCTTATTTATGAGCGGCAACTGCTTTTTACTGATCAGCTCATGTGCCATATTGATACCGAACATAGAAGAACCGTGCGTGGCCTGGTAACATTGCAATTTGTAGTGCACATCGTTGTTCAAATCCAGTTCGTGCATAAATGGAGGCTTTCCATCGGGGCCCTTGATCCCGGCGTGAGCATCTACTACGGTATTGTATCCGACTAGTTTTGTAGCAAGCTCATATCCAGATTGATGCGGTACGTTCATCATAATGAAATGAGGCTCGTTAAAGGGCTTACAAGCTTCAAAAACGTTCTCTACTACATGCTCATCCCAACGCAAGCCAATGGTTTTATCATTGCCAAAGTCGCGAATTACCCGATTTAGGCGCTGTTCGCCTCTGTTGACCACGATAATCTTCCTTGCGCCCATAGCTTGTGCCGCTTGTAGGGCATAGGTACTTTGCGAGCCTGCGCCAATCAATACCACCACTCGATCTGTGATACAATTGTTTACGCGATTCATGCCTTCTAAACAGCAAGCCAAAGGTTCTAACTGGCAGGCTTGATCTGCATTAAATCCTTTAGGAAATTTTTTGATAGGGCCCAAATCTACAAACCACTTGGGCAATAAGGCATATTTTCTGGCAAATCCTGGAAATTCGTGCCCCGTTGCTTGCGTATCAGGACAGCTTGTCCAATCACCTGTTCCTTCATCTCCACAATAGATACAACCGCGTTTGCCACAAGGAATATCGCAACCTAGGCCGACCAGATCGCCGACCTCAAACTGTCTTACGCCTTCGCCAGTGGCAATTACCTCGCAACTGGTCTCGTGCAATATGATGGCAGGCCAAGATTTTATGCGGGGTAATCCATGTTTGTAGATCACGACATCTGATTGGCAAACCGAAGTTCTCCTTGTTCTGAGTAGTATTTCACCAGGGCCAGGTTGTTCTATAGCTTCTTCTGTTGGGATAAAGTCGCCACCTGGTTTGTCCAAATAATATATTAAGTTTTTCATATCAACTATTTTCTTTGATCAATTCATCCAATTTTGAATAGGCTTCTTTTCTTGTCATTGTATTGGTAAATACAGAAGAAGTACCCAAAACCAATACATCGGCGCCTGCTTTCAGCATTTTCGGGATATTCTCCCAGCTCACATTACCGTCTACTTCAATTTTTAACTGAGGCTTGTTTTCCTTTCTCCACCTATCCAATTCAGCCATTTTCTCAATGCAGAATGGTATCAATTTTTGGCCTGCATAACCTGGGTTGACCGTCATTACACAAACCATATCTACTAGAGGCAATAGATGTTTTACGGTCTCTATAGACATAGCAGGGTCTATGGCGATGCTGGGCTGGCAGCCTGCATCAATTACTTGTTGTATTGTTCTTACGGGATGCCTCGAGGTTTCTGGATGAAAAGTGATGATTGATTCCTCAAAGGCCGTAAAAATAGATAGGTTGTTGTCTACATCTTCGACCATTAGATGGAAGTCTAATGGAATTTCAGATTTTTCGTACATAGCTTTCACCAAATCGGGGCCTAAGGTGTAATTGGGTACGTAATGGCCGTCCATAATGTCTATGTGCAGGTAATCAATTTTTAAGCTTTTAAGGGTTTCTAGCTCTTCGCTTAAATTGAGAAAATCGGCGCACATCATAGAAGGGGAAAGCCAAATTTTACGAGTGCCTTCTTTTTGATTAATTTTGATTGACATATTATTAAATAATCATTTATCGCTCAAATATATTGATTATTTTGATTAATTTTGAACGAATTAAATTTTCTCTTTTAATGAAAGCGCTTGTTTTAACCGATAATAAAGAATTAGAAATACGATCAGATCACCCGATAGCAGATGCACCCACCGAAGATAGCATACTTGTTAAAGTAGCTGCATGCGGTGTATGTGGTTCAGATATTCCAAGAGGATTTGGGGGAAAAGCCTACCATTACCCATTGGTAATGGGCCATGAGTTTAGCGGAGTAGTCGCAGAAGATAAAGAGGGAAGCGAATTTAAAAAAGGAGACCGAGTAGCGATATTTCCGCTGATTCCCTTGAACAAAAAAGAGCCTGCTTACCATACTGGTGATTGGGCACAGCTTAAAGAATATGATTATTTTGGTTCTAGAAGAGATGGTGCTTTTAGTGAATACCTGCGTGCTCCAGAAACCAACCTATTTAAGATTCCAGCGCATGTGGATACCTTGCACGCTTCTATGACAGAACCTGCTGCAGTTGCTTTACACGGCGTGAGAAAGATGAAAGTGCAGGCAGGTCATGTAGGCGTGGTTATTGGCGGAGGCCCTATTGGCAATATGTGTGGGCAATGGCTAAAGATACATGGTTGCGAAAAGGTTTTCCTTACAGATGTGGATGAAAGAAAACTAGCTTTGGCAGAAGAAATGGGCTTGATACCGATCAACAGCGCCAAGACCGATCCAGTAAAAGAGGTTTTGAAATTGACCAATAACGAAGGGGCTCAAAACGTCATAGAGGCCTGTGGACTGCCTCAAACTTTTCTACAAGCGCTAGCGATTGCTTCACGCGCTGGCGAAGTAGTTTTTATGGGCAACATCATGGGGCAGTTCTCAATAGATGAGAAGGCCTTTAGTTCGATACTCCGCAGAGAGCTTTCTGTATACGGTACCTGGAACTCCAAAATTTTCCCGAAAGGTACAGATGATTGGACGACCGTATTGCAGTATATGGATAAACAATTAGTGGTTGCTCCTTTAATAAGCGACGTGGTTTCATTAGAAGAAGGGCCTGAGATATTTCAAAGCATAGTAAACAGATCTAGATTCCATAACAAAGTAATTTTCAATATCAACTCCTAATTAAAAGTATTTTAACATCAGCTATGATCAAACTGGGTATTAAAACAGATGCGATACAGACCAGATACAGCTATGACTGGTTGTTCGATTTACTGCAAGAAGAAGGTATTCACTTTGTACAGCTAGGTGCTTTCTTTGAGATGTTTCATATGGAGGGCGACGATTATTTTGTTGCGCTCAAAGAAAAAGCAAGCAGCCGAAATTTAAGGATTAAGAGTATGTTTTCTGCCTACAGAGAGTTTGGTGGCTTTTTCTACAACGACTTGCATATGGAAAAGGCAGCCAGAAAGATGTATGAAAAATACATTCACATTGCAGGAGCCTTGGGTCTAGATTACGCAGGGACCAATCCTGGCGCTGTTTACCGCGATCAAATGCACAATAAAGCCTTGGGTGTAGAGACCTATTTAAAGCACATGAAAGAATTACAGCACCTTGCTTACGAAAAGGGTTTGAAAGCCTTTGCTATGGAGCCTATGTCTTGCATGGCAGAACCGCCCACCACTCCCCAAGAAATGGATTACATGGTTGGTGTGTTGAATGAGTATCATCGTAAACATCCCAATAACACAGTACCTGTTTGGCTTTGTGGCGATATTTCTCATGGTTTGGCCAATGAGTACAAAGAGATTGTTTATAGCAATTTGCAATTATTTGAGCATGCCATTCCTATGATGTGCGAGTTTCATTTTAAAAATACCGATCAGCATTACCATAGCACCTTTGGTTTTTCAGAAGAGGAAATGGCAAAAGGCATCATAGATTTGCAAGAGATAAAGCAGATCTGCGAGACCAAAGCTGAAAAGTGGCCTGTTAAAGAAGTGGTTGGTTACTTAGAAATTGGAGGCCCGAAAATCGGTAGAGATTACAGCGATCCGCAATTAGGAGATGCATTGCGTACATCTTTAAGGGCGTTAAAAGCGGTATTTTAGGGATAACATCTTTGTAAATACCTAAATGTAAGCTCAATTTCTTTTGTCTGATGTTGTTGAAGGTATCAACACTTGCAGGATTTTCCTCAAAAATTTACTGAAAGCTGGTCTCGATCTCTAGCAAAAAAGGCATTGCTTCTTGCACAGCTAAAGTCAATATTGAAGGATGGGTCGTGACTTTGATAAAAGTACCATCTCTCCAAAGCAATTGATGAGCTTGTTGGCCATTCTTATTATTTGATGTTAGCAAACTTTGACTTTGCCAAATATGCTCGCCTTTTTGTAGGGTATGCAGTTTTCCTTCATAGACCAATTTTCCGTCTTTCAACAAAATGCTACAAGCCTCTTTTTGAGTGTTTCTTTCGTCTTTAAAGATTTCAATTTTTACAGGCCTTCTTTGTTTGGTATAGCCCAATTCAATTATGCCGTTCAGTACATTAGCCTGCCAATTGTCAGGCACAGCAATGTAACCTTGGCCATAGAAGTCGATATTTTGTAGATTTTCAAGTTGTTTCTGCCTAGTAAACTCTATGCCAGAGAAAAAGGCTCCACTAATTTCCCCATTAGGATTTATAATGAACTGACATGGAGAGGCATTTCCCAAATGCCTGCTTACAGCATATGCGGTATTTACAAAATCGAGTTTAAAATGCATTATGGTCTGCTTGCCTCTCGTGAGTTTTGCATAAAGCTGCTGCTCTTTGGACTTGTAAATTTGCATATCTACACCAAAAAGCATCCAATTGTCGCCGCCTTTTGCAAACTTGTAAAGACCTACGTATTTGTCTAGGGCTGTATTGGGTAAATTAAAGTCGTTGAGCGAAGGGTCCTCTGCTGTTGGTTGGGCGTAATTGCTTAGCGGCTCGTCATTGGCTAGATGCAACAAGTTATTGGTGATATTAAGCAAGTTGGCATAGCGGTATTTATCAACAAAAGTATAGTCGAGGTTAACCAAAATAGAAACAGCTGTATTGCTTTTTAAATCAATCAAGGTAAATGAAGACATTGTGCCTCTACTACCTCCATGATGCACAATTTGCCTACCTTCGATTTCTGAAAGCATCCAACCCAAGCCGTATTGAAAGTCTTTTCCATCGCCACCATCTTCTTTGGTAAGCCCCGGAAAGGAAATGTTTGGCGACCACATTTCTTTAATACTTTTTTCTTGTAAAATTCTTTTTCCGTTAAAAATACCGCCGTTCAATAGGGTAGTTAGATAATTACCCAAATCCTTCGCGTTGGATCTCATCAAAGAACCCGCGCCCATCATTTCTGTAGGGAAAGGTTCAGGTTTTGCAGGAATTCCTTCTTCCAATCCTAAATAGTGCCCGTAGAGTACTTCAAGTCTTTCAAAATACTGAGGGTCTGTGGTCGATTTTGTCATTTGCAGCGGCTTAAAAATATTTTGTTCAAAATATTGCTCTAAGGGCATGCCGCTCACTTTATTGATGATCATGCCAGCTATGGCAAAGTCTGTATTGGAATATTCATATGTTGTTCCAGGTTCTCGAGAAAGATAGGTGCCTTTTAGGGTGCTTAATAAGCGTTCCATCGATTTTGTAGAGTTTTCTATTTTTCTTGGTATGCTTGCTTTTAGTCCTGCTGTATTGTTGAGCAGCATTCTTACGGTAATTAAGTCGCTTTTTTCCTTATTGGCTGTTCTAAAAGTTGGTAGATATACCGTAACAGGTGCATCCAAATCAATTTTACCTTTTTCTACCAATTGCATTATAGCAAAAGCGGTAAAAGACTTGGTGAGTGAGCCTATGGCCGTAACTGTTTGGGCTGTCATGGGCTTACTTTCACTTATTTTGGCAAAGCCAAAACCTTTTTCGAAAAGTACGCCCTCTTTATTTACAATGATCACAGAAAAACCAGGCATAGCGCCTTCACCCAGAACCTCATTTAAGTAAGAATCGATTTTGTTCTGAGCCAGCAAGTGGTATGTGAAAAAAATTGTGAGTAAAAGGCTTATCGATATATTTTTCATTTCTATTTGAATTTAAAAAGCAACTTATTCTGTAACTAGATTACGCACCTTGATCTGCAACACTCTTTTGGTAGCCCACCAACTGGTGAGCAACATCAGTAATAGCATAGTGGCAGTGGTCACCATCATACCAATGGGCGTGGTAACATAAGGAAATTGTTGAAAGCCGAGGCCTTGGCCAAGTTGGTTGACCAAAGGAATGCTGGTGATTTTTAGCGCTAATAGTCCAAGTAAAGAACCAAATAAAGTGACCAGTAAAGTTTTGATCAGTACAGATGTTCTGATTTGTTTTGAAGTAAGGCCTATTGCCTGTAATACGCCAATGCTTTTTTTAAAATCATCTATGCTTGCAACAGCATCGTTGTAGAGCAAGACAGAGGCGATAAGCAGGAAGAAAACCGAAATAAGCAGCAAGCTTTGTTTCATGCTGCTAATGAGGCTAATAACGTCTTTTCTATCGGCAATACTCAATTCTGCATAAATGGTTTCTCCAAAGCGTGCTTGCAGTTGCTCTTTGACCTGTTTGGGATTTCTCCCAGTTTTAATTTTTAGTAGGTAGGAGGAAGGTTCTTTAATTGGGTTGAGGTACTTGTAGGCAGAAAAATGCATTCTAAAGCCCTGCCCTAAATTACTAATATCTTGATAAATGCCGCACACCAAAAATTTTTTAAGCTGTCCTTCTATAAATAATTCTATACTATCGCCCACATGTTTTTTGCTTTCTATAGCAGTGAGCAGGCAAAGACTGATTTCTCCTGCAGTCTTGGGATGATTTCCGTACAGATTTTCTAGCCCAGTTTCTGTAAGGTCTGCATCATAAGCTTTACCAAATAGATTGTTTGGAGCCACTTGGTCGGTACCGGGTTGCGTGGCATTTACCCACTCAAAAGGCACTACTTCTCCAGCATCTTTGTCTTCTTGCAATAGAGTGTACAAGTCTTTATGCTTTAGCGGTAAAGCAATAGATTCATTTCTTTGCAAGAAAACATCGGCGTCTTCAAAGCCCCAAAGCGTTCTATTTTCTTTCAGTTTTTCAAAAGAAGCGGCAAGATTTACAGCAAAAAGTAATAAAAAGGCAGTAATTGCAACGCCAACAAGGGTATTGATCAACCTTTTTGGAAAAGCAAAAGACATCTTAATGCCAATAAAGGTCGTTACGCTAAGTTTGTGCATCCATTGTGCAAAAAAGTCGGGCTTGTATTTTTTATAAGGCATGCCAAATCGAATGGCTTCTACAGCGGGTATTTTCACTGCTTTTCTTGCTTTCCAAACACTGATCAAAACAACTGTAGCCAAAAAGAAAAGTATTGTTGCAAAGCTTTCCATATAAAAAGCAGGCATTTGGCTAGACAGGCCAAGTGAAGAAGAAAGTTGTTGCAAGCCATAAAAAGTTAAAGCATAGCTAAGTGGTAGGCCAAATAAAAGCGCTGAGAATAGAATCAATACGTTTTGCAGACAGTACAGGCCGATCAAGTTCATACCTGTGTAACCTAAAGCCTTGTATACACCAATTAAAAAATAGTCATTTCTAATAGCCCTAGACAAAACAGTAG
>CAKZMZ010000347.1 GCA_937129345.1 uncultured Thalassovita sp.
ACCCAGGACCCTCTCCTTAAAAGGGAGATGCTCTACCAGCTGAGCTACGGAATCAGTATATTTGCATTTAATAACGCCTTGTTGTTATTTGCGGTTGCAAAACTAACATTAAATGAATTCAATGCAAAAATTTCAATTCAAAAAATACCTTTCGCTTACAATTGCGATGTGTTTTATATATATACATTTTGTTGAAGCTACTCCTCCCAAAGATTTATTGGCTTCTGGCGATAGTTTGTTCAAATCGGGAAAATACACAGAATCTTTTCAGGAATACCAAACCCTTCTAGAAATCTACGAACAATACACCCCCCAAATGCTGTTGAAAATGGCCTTTATAAAAGAAGGACTTGGCGATTATACCAACACCTTATATTACCTCAACCTGTACTTTTTAGAAAAAGCTGATAGGGATGTGATACAGAAGATAACCACGCTAGCTACGGAGCATAATTTAAACGGCTATAAAATGAGTGATAATGAATATTTCTCTGCGCTTTTCAGACAGTATTATTTTTATGTTTTCGGGGGCTTTTTAGCCATAAGTCTGCTATTGTTGTTTATGATGATCCTTAAGAACAAAAAGCAAAAAGAGGCATTGGCACCCGGTTTATTACTTTTAACCCTTACCGCTATATTTTTCTTTACCGGTAATATCTTTCTCAATCAAGACAAAGCGATCATAGCTAAAAACAATACACTTATGATGAATGCACCTTCGGCCGGTGCCTCGCTGCTCAAAAAGCTCAAGAGCGGCCATAGGGTAGAAATATTAGACAAAGAAGATATTTGGTATAAGGTTTCTCTAAATAATAGAGAGGGCTATATCAGGGACAGCCAACTACTTTTAATCAAATAACAAATTTAACTTAATAAAAAGCTTAAAACTCCAGGAAACCTCTCGACCCAAAATTTTTCTGAATGATTGTGGCCTTCAAAAACCTTTGAACAATAGTTTTTCTCAGCGTAATCTTTCTCTCTAAATACAGCATCTATTTTAGGTTGAAAAGGAAGATTTCTATTGTCGTAAAAACCGGTGCCTATATCGAAATAAAACCGATGCTTGGCCGGTTTTGGTAAATGATTCTGTAAATAATCGATAAAAGCTGTAGGTGCAGGATTCTCACCTCCATCTAAAACCAAGCACCAATGCGGCGAAAGGCAGCCAGCCCTACCAAACACTTCGGGATATTCACAAACGGCATACACAGCAAAGAGTGCTCCCATGCTAGAACCTACCACTAACGTGTGCTCGATTTTTTTACTTGTTAAAAACCTTTTGTCTATCTCTGGCTTGAGTTCTTTTACAATGAATTTAAGCAGATCATCTGATTTTACTTCAAATGCATCATTTCCCGTTAGGGCATTTCTAAAATCAAAGGGAAGGTTTTCAAATACTTTACAGGGAAGGTAATCTGTATTTCTTGTTGTCTCATGGTGCCAAATAGCAACTACAATGGCAGGTGGAATTTTTCTGCTCTTTATCAGTTTGGTCATACTTTTATCCACCTCCCATGCTTGGTTGGCCCAAGTTAGGGCAGGATCGAACAGCCATTGCCCATCTAACATGTAAATAACCGGATGTTCTTTGGAAGCATCATAATCTTCTGGCAACCAAACTTCCACAGTAGGTACTTCAAAAAAATCCGATTTTAAATCTTCAAGTTTTTCTAAAGTACCATGCATCATTCAATACTGTTTTCTTTTCAAACAGAAACCTCTGCTTTTATATGGGGATGCGGATCATAATTTTTAAGGGTAAAGTCCTCATACTTAAAAGAAAATATGTCTTTTACCGCTGGATTGATGTGCATTTCGGGCAAAGGCCTTGGCGTTCTGCTCAATTGCAATTGGGCTTGCTCTAGATGGTTCAGATACAAATGCGCATCTCCAAAAGTATGCACAAACTCACCGTACTTTAAATCGCAAACTTGGGCAATCATCATGGTAATTAAAGCGTAGGAGGCAATGTTAAAAGGTACTCCTAAAAATACATCGGCACTGCGTTGGTAAAGCTGACAAGAAAGCTTGCCTTCTGCCACATAAAACTGAAACATGGTATGACAAGGCGGCAAGGCCATATTATCTACGTCGGCAGGGTTCCAAGCACTCACGAGCAAACGCCTAGAATCCGGCTTGGTTTTTATCTGATGGATGAGCTTACTTATCTGATCAATGGTTTCTCCGTTGGGCGCTTTCCAAGAACGCCACTGAGCGCCATAAACTGGCCCTAAATCGCCGTTTTCATCTGCCCATTCGTCCCAAATGCGTACCTTGTTTTCTTTCAAGTATTTAATGTTGGTATCTCCCTTTAAAAACCAAAGCAATTCGTGTATGATAGAGCGCAGATGCAGTTTTTTAGTAGTAACGAGCGGAAAACCTTCCTGTAAGCCAAAGCGCATTTGATGCCCAAAAATACTCAAAGTGCCTGTGCCTGTTCTGTCTTCTTTTTTTACGCCGCTATCTAAAATTTTTTGAAGTAAGTCGTGATATTGTTCCATCTTTTTGTTGAGTTATTAAAGGGAGCTGTAAAAGAATATGTGAATATGTTGCAAGATTTCAAAAATCAAAAAAAAAGCTGACTATAAAAAACCACTACATGCTCAAACAAGCAATAGTAGTGTAATAAGTAGCTATGCGTATTTAATCGATATAAAGTTTGTAATTGAGTTCGAAGGTTTTTTGTTGGGAAGTTGTATATCATACATTGCACATCGCATGCTACACATCGCTATTCAATAAAATATTCAACTTAACGACTTCACAAAAATCAACTTTCAAGAAAAATAAAAGTATCCAATCTGTTTAACCGATTACTTATAATAAATTTACGTTTTCTAAACCAACAATTAACCTTCACTTTTTAAATAAATATTTTAAAAATCTTTAATTTT
>CAKZMZ010000348.1 GCA_937129345.1 uncultured Thalassovita sp.
CGTTTTCCCCAAGTTTTTTCAACTAGAAACATTGAAAACAAATCGCACAGATATTTTGGCCCCTATGCCAGTGTAAAGACCATGAACACCGTGTTAGAGCTGATTAGGCAGTTATACCACATAAGAACCTGTAATTATACATTAAGCGAAGAAAACATAAAGCAAGGTAAGTTTAAGGTTTGCTTAGAGTACCACATCCAAAATTGCAAAGGCCCTTGCGAAGGCTTGCAAGAAGAAAGCGATTACGATAATGACATACAACAAGTTTTGGAGATATTGAAGGGAAATCTTTCACCCGTAAAAAATTACTACAAGGATAAAATGCAAGAGGCCGCCGCCGATATGCAATTTGAGGAGGCTGCAGAAATGAAGAACAAATATGAGTTGGTGAGCAACTTCCAGAATAAATCATTGGTGACCAACCCGAATATTCAAGCGCTAGAAGCCTATTCTATTATTGATGATGAGGATTTTGCCTATGTTAATTTTATTAAGATTACCAACGGCTGTATTACCCAAACCGAAACCATACAGATTAAGAAAAAGCTAGACGAGTCCAAAGCGGATATTTTGGCTTTTGCCATTTTAGATTTTAGAGAAAGGTTTAATACAGCAGCTTCTAAGGTGGTGACCAACCTCGCTTTAGAAATTGAGATGGAAGGCGTTGAGTTGCATGTACCCAAGATTGGAGACATGAAAAAATTGGTGGATCTCTCTAAAAAGAACGCGCTTTATTTCAAAAAAGAGAAAGATACCAGGAAGGTAGAAGTCCAGAAAAGCAAAAGTAAAAACTATGCGGTTATTCAGTTAAAAGAAGACTTAAACCTGAAAGAGTTACCCCGCCATATAGAGTGTTTCGATAACTCGAACATACAGGGCACCAATCCTGTATCGGCCATGGTATGTTTTAAAGACGGCAAGCCCGCCAAAAAGGAATACCGCCACTATAATATTAAAACCGTTGAAGGGCCAGACGATTTTGCTTCTATGTATGAAGTGGTATACAGGCGCTATAAAAGATTGAAAGAAGAGGAAAAACCACTGCCCAACTTGATAGTGATCGATGGGGGCAAAGGTCAACTCAGTTCAGCTTGCAATGCTTTAAAAGATTTGGATTTATATGGGCAAATTCCGATTGTGGGTATTGCCAAAAGATTAGAAGAAATTTACTTTCCCGGAGACAGTTTGCCGCTGCACATCAATAAAAAATCGCCCTCATTGGCACTATTGCAAAAGGCAAGGGACGAAGCGCACCGTTTTGGCATTACCCACCACAGAAATAGGCGCAGTGCAAGTAGTTTAACCACAGCTTTAGAAGAAATACCCGGCATAGGTAAGGGCACTGTAGAGAAACTACTTACAGAGTTTAGGTCTGTTGCTAAAATTAAGCAAGCCTCGGTGACAGATTTATCTGTATTAGTAGGGCATAAAAAAGCAATGCTGCTAAAAGAATACCTTAATTGAGGTTCGTTAAGTTGGTACTTTGTAAAGTCGTTTATTTGGGACGTTGAAAGAATTGATGATTTGTTTTGTTGTTGAGTCGGGAAGCTGAAAATTCCCGATAAGATTTTGATCTAACAAACTATCGAATTAATTTTACATCTCAACATCTCAACATCTCAACATCTCAACATCTCAACATCTCAACATCTC
>CAKZMZ010000349.1 GCA_937129345.1 uncultured Thalassovita sp.
AGCGTACCGAAGACCTCGCCGCAATGATTAGCGGGTCTGGTCGCCTTGGCCCCAAGAACTGGCGCGCCCGCCGGGCCCGAGATCGCGCCGAAGCCTGGATTAGCGACGTGCTGCAAAGAATTCGCAATCATGAATTAGAGGTGCCAGAACAAACCGCCGCCCATGCCTTTGCTTGGCATCGCAGCCCCGATGGTCAGTTGCTCGATTTGCATCCTGCTGCTGTAAAGGATTGTCTCTCGCCAAACCATTTGCCCAAATACGAAAGAATAAACGATACAGCTTTTCTCATTACAAGAATATATGATAAAAGCTCAGAAACAGGTGCAGATACCATTCAGCAACTGACCAATAAGGTGGCCCTGTTTATTTCAGTAGATTTTTTGATTACCATACACAGAAAAGAAGAAGATTTTATCTCAAATATTAAAGAAAAGTGGAAAAATATAGAAAAGTTTGAGTATGGCGATTCTGCTAGATTGCTAAATCAGTTACTCAATAAAATTATCCATACCTATGATGGAGCACTTGAAAAATCGACCGAAAGATTAGACAGAATAGAAAAAATTATTTTTAAAGACTCAAAAGACCCAAAGCTCATTCGAGAAATGTACATTATAAAAAGAAGGGCTTCTGTATTTAAGAGAATGATTTTTCTTACCAAAAGCACTATGGAAGAATATGCGCGATTTTCTGATGTACAAGATCCATTTACTCAAGATTTGATAGATACTGTTGAGACGCTACACTTCGAAGCAGACGAATTACACGAAAATGTACAAAACTTATTGAACCTACACTTATCATTGGCATCACACAGAACAAATGAAGTGATGGGCGTGCTTACCATTGTGTCTATGCTGTTTTTACCACTAACCTTTATTGTGGGGCTTTATGGAATGAACTTCGCATACATGCCTGAGCTAGAATACAGGTACTCTTATTTTATAGTGCTCGCCGTAATGTTGTTGATGTTCTTTGGTTCACTAATATGGTTTAAGAAGAGAAGGTGGCTATAATAGAACAATGTATTCTACTCATACACTTTTTTTCCCACTTAAAATAGCCAACACTGCCAAATCTTTTTGCACTAGGGTGTAAATCATATATTTTCATTAGATTTAAATAGTAATTCAAATTACTTAAATTTGACAGGAGATTATAATATTTAATTTTAATATTAGCGCAGAAGATAAAATGAAAAAACTAGCCAAGAACATTTCACTATTTACATTTCTTTTCCTTTGCTCTACTTCCTTACTATTTGCTCAGGAAAGCTATTCTATTTCAGAAGATACCGAGGTTAATATTGAGGGATCATCTACGCTACATGCTTGGAAAGCCATTGTTGGCAAAGTAGAAGGCAACCTTATGCCCCACTCAAAATTTGCTAAAATGAAAATTAAAGAAGGCGCCGAGGTAGGTGTTGTAAGCCTTAAGTTTGAAGTAGCAACGATTGATGGAGGCAGAGGAGACACGATGAACGATAAAATTAAAAATGCTCTTAAAAACGATACATCTCCATTTATAGAATTTGTAGCAAAAGAGCCAGCTAAAATTGTCTCAATAGCAGGAGACTCTGAAAATAAATTCAATGTGATATCTAAAGGAGATTTAAGTATGGCAGGAGTCACCAAACCTATAGAAATAAATTTGATAGGAGAGTTTGTAGATAAAAATACCATTAAGTTTACAGGAGCACAAGAAATGAAAATGAGCGATTTCGATATTGAAAAACCCAGCGCGATGTTCGGTACCATTGTGGCGGGTGATGATATAAAAATTAATTTCAACCTAGTATTCTCCAATAAATTAACTAAATCCTAATATGCGAACACAAGTAATTCTCGCAAGGCTTGTTTGCTTTGCTGTGATCTTAACTAACTCACAACTACATGCACAAACCGCTGAAAATGCAGACTCATTTGAAACTTACTCCGATACCATACCGGGTACAGAGGTTACTTTTAAAATGGTGCCTATTCCTGGAGGTGAGTTTTTGATGGGAAGCCCAGAAGCTGAAGCTGAAAGAAAAGAAGATGAAGGACCTCAGAAACAAGTTAAGGTAGAACCCTTTTACATAGGGATGCACGAAGTTACTTTTGATGAGTACGAAATCTTTAGAGATAAAGAAAAGGACAGGGCACCCTCAGGCGGCGAATGGGATCCCGAAGCCGTAACTCGACCCAGCCCTCCTTATGAAGACCCCACTTTTGGAATGGGAAAATACGGTTATCCTGCAGTGAGTATGACTCAATATGCAGCACTTTTGTACTGCAAGTGGCTTACAGAAAAAACTGGTACTTTTTACAGATTACCCACTGAAGCAGAATGGGAATACGCCTGTAGGGCAGGTACTACTACAGCTTACCATTTTGGCGACAAAGTGGATAGCCTCGATAATTATGCTTGGTACTACGAAAATAGCGATGATGCGTACCACAAAGTGGGAGAAAAGAAACCAAACCCTTGGGGCTTGTATGACATGCACGGTAACGTAGCCGAGTGGACATTAGACGAGTACAAACAAGATTTTTATGCGAGTTTAAAAGAGATGGAAGAAAATCCATGGGCAGAACCTACTAAATTGCATCCTAGAACAGTTAGAGGAGGCTCTTGGGACGACGATCCCGATGCCTTGAGAAGCGCAGCAAGGACAGAATCTAGTATGAATTGGAAAAGGAGAGATCCCCAAATACCAAAAAGCTTTTGGTGGAACACAGACTCTCCTTTTGTAGGCTTCAGAATAGTATCTCCTAAAAAGCAACCTACCCAAGAAGAAATAAAAGCTTTTTGGGCAAGAGTATTAGGCTAAAAATGTATAACCAAACTATATGAAAAATGGAAAAAAAATTAATTGAGAGTATCCAAAAAGGAATGAAAAGAAGGAGTTTTGTAAAAAACTCTGCAATGGCAGCAAGTGGAATTATCTTGAGCCCTATGGCAGCTAACGCCTCTGGTTTTGTGTCTTCTGTAGATGACACTATAAAAATAGCCTTAGTAGGCTGTGGTGGCCGAGGTACAGGAGCAGCTGCACAGGCACTTTCTACTGCTCAAAATGTAAAGCTTGTAGCCATGGCAGATGCTTTTAAAGATAGATTAGATAAAAGCTATGAGAACATTTTAAAGCAAGAAACTTATGATGCTTCTGCTAAAGTAGATGTAAAAGACGATTATAAGTTTGTGGGTTTTGATGGATACAAACAAGCCATAGACATGGCAGATGTAGTTATCTTGGCAACACCTCCAGGTTTTCGCCCTATGCATTTTGAGTACGCCATAGAACAGGGTAAGCACGTATTTATGGAAAAACCAGTAGCTACTGATGTACCTGGTATTAGAAAAGTATTGGCGGCTGCAGAAAAAGCTAAAGAGAAAAAATTAAATGTAGTAGTTGGTTTGCAAAGGCATTACCAAACAAGCTATAGAGAATTAATGAATCGCATACACGATGGCGAGATTGGTGACATTATAGCTGCGCAGGCTTATTGGAACAGTGGTGGAGTTTGGGTAAGAGAAAGACAAGAAGGACAAACAGAAATGGAATACCAGATGCGCAATTGGTATTATTTTAATTGGCTATGCGGCGACCACATTACAGAGCAACACATCCATAACATAGATGTAATTAACTGGGCAAAAAATGCATATCCGGTTAGAGCACAAGGTATGGGTGGTAGAGAAGTGAGAAATGGAAAAGAACACGGTGAAATCTTTGATCATCATTTTGTAGAGTTTGAATATGCAGACGGTACAGTCATGTCTAGCCAATGTAGACACATTAAAGGTTGTATGAACCGCGTTTCTGAATTTTTACATGGTACCAAAGGTAGAGCAACTACACAAGGTTCTACTATGATTATGGATTTAAAAGGCGAAACCAAGTGGCGCCATAGAGGTAAGAACGATCCTAACCCTTATCAACAAGAGCACGACGAACTATTTGCAGCTATAGCCGCAGGTGAATACAAATTTGCTGATGCCGAAAATGGCGCAAAAAGTACTATGACTTCTATTCTAGGTAGAATGGCAACTTATTCAGGCCAAGTAATTACTTGGGATGAAGCCATGAAGTCAGACTTGAGCATTATGCCAGAAACGTACGCTTGGGATGCCAAGCCGCCAATTGTGCCAGATGAGGATGGTTATTATCCAGTGCCAGTACCAGGCGTTACTAAGGTACTTTAGCGACTAAAGTTTTTTTAGCTTAAAAAT
The DNA here is from genome assembly GCA_937129345.1 of uncultured Thalassovita sp. Taxonomy (GTDB): domain Bacteria; phylum Bacteroidota; class Bacteroidia; order Cytophagales; family Flammeovirgaceae; genus Chondrinema. The sequence continues at coordinate 4,213 of CAKZMZ010000349.1, forward strand.
TCGGGGGCTTTCTAGCCCCTTTTTTTATTGTAAAAAAAGAGCCAAATATGTGTATTGTTTCTAGTATTCAACTTAGCTTTCTAGCTTAAAATTTTAAATATAGCTTTGGTATTCTCTGTAATGAACTTTTTATGTATCAAAAAAGAAATTACATAGATAATTAAAGACTTATGGATGAAGCCGATAGACTTAAAACAGCATTTTACCTTTGAAGAGTACCTTAAACTAGAACAACTAAGTGAAGTTAAACACGAGTTTTCTTTGGGGAAGTATTTGCCATAGCAGGTGTAAGTAAAAGACATAATCGTATTATGTTGCTGCTTTCATTTGCTCTAGAAAATAGACTGAGAGAAACAAATTGTGTTGTTTACGGAGATTCTACCAAAACTGAAATACCTCATAAGTATGATTGCCACTACCCAGATGTAGTAATTACTTGTGATGATAGAGAAAATGATGAAATGAGTATTAAATATCCGTCGGTAATTTTTGAAGTTCTTTCAGATGCTACAGCAGGCTGTGATAGAGGAGAAAAATTTAAGGCTTATCAAAAAAGTGAAGTCTTAAAACATTATGTACTTGTATCTCAAAAACTAAGCTTAGTAGAGGGTTTTAGTAAACTTGATCAGGGTTGGTTGCATGACTCCTATACTCAACCAAGCTGATCACTTTTTCTACCAACTCTTAACCTTAAAGTACCGCTAAGTGAAATTTATGAGAATATTCAGTTTGACAAAGTTACACTGCCAAGGAGTCGTGCTAATTAATAAGCTCCCTTTACTTTTCTGATCACCCATTCAGCAGTGGCCAAAGCAATGATTAGTGCCAAAATCCACTCAATATTTAAGATTTCTTGAAATTCTTCTTGAGAGTGAATCACATCTGGCTTTTTGTTCTCAACCAGATAGTCTTCTAAACTATTAAAATTTTCGGCTTGGTAGAAATTGCCACCACTTTGGTTGGCAAGATTGCGTAGCAGATTAAAATTAGCTGTTGTATTCACAGCTTCAATTTCAAGTTTTTTAACCGTAAACTGGCCTTCGCTTGCTTGTAGTTGCCCTTTAAGCATGGTGGTAGCCCGGTAAGAATAAATACCTTGCTCTAAGCCATTTACTGCATACCTAAAACTAATATTGTTATTTACGTAAGTATAGCTTTGGGTCTCTCCTTCTTCGTTGGTAATCTGTAAGTCTATTTTTTGCCCAGAAATCTTCTCATAAATGTCATTGTATACTTCTGTTTCAAAAAATACAGTTTCAGAGTCATAGAACTCATCAGAACTTGGGTAAACTCTAAATTTTCTTTTGTCTTCTTTAGTGGATAGATACTGTATGAGTTTGCTAATGATATCGTCAAAAGCCTCATTGTTTTTGTTAGAGGCATATTCCTGCAACTTCCATTGCCAAATTCCCTCTCCCATTAATACAGCACTCTTTACACCTTCTCTTTCGCTTACAACAAGCATGGGTTTATCGGTTACTATGCTCCCCACCTTTTGGTATAGAATTACTTCGGCATTACCATTTAGCTCAAAATTGCCAAAAGGTACCGTAACCGGTGGTGATTTTGCCAAAACGGCTTTTTTATCATTATCAAAGGTAAATCGAGAAAAAGCTGTATTGTAATTTGGGGTTACTTTGTCGGTTTGCCTTCCTGTGGTAATTATATTGACTGCTTCATTGGCTTGGTTAAAATATGGAATATCTGTCTGATTACCCACTATAAACCACGTAGCAACACGTTTCTGCTGAAATGCCTTCAATAAACTGGATCCTATGTTTCTAAAGTTGGGAATCTGATGGAAAATGACCAAGTCATATTTGTCGTCTGGTTTAAAATTGCGATCAGCCTCGGGCGATAAACCTGGTATATACACTTCAAACTCATAGTTTTCATTGCGTTCTACAATGCTCCTAATCGCTTTTATGTCTGGATGTGGCGATGCAGCCACAACCAAAATTTTCTCTTTGCTATCAAGTACATCTATGTATACATTTTTTACATTATTTTGAAGCGTAAATTCTCCTTCTAAAGGCTGTACTTGAACTACATAATGCTGCATGCCTTCTTCTTTACCCTCAATAAGAAAATCTACATTTTGTATACCTTCATTACCCGTAAAAGTAATTTTCTTAGAATCTAACTTCTTACCCGCTTGAGAAATAACAACATTTACCTCTTTACCGCCAAAGCCATTATTGGCAATTTCTGCTACAATTGGAAATTTGTTGCCCAAATAGGCTATCTTATTAGCAAAAACTGTCTTTAAGTTAATATCAGTTTGCGGTAGGGTATCGCCTATGCCTATGGTATAAATGGGCATATCATAAGCCGCGTATTCTGGAGAAATGCCTTGATTGTATATACCATCGGAGAGAAGTACTACGCCTGCTAGGTTTTTATTTTCATAAGTTACAGAAATTTTATCGAGCATGCTGCTCAGGTTTGTGTTTCTTCCATCAAAGTCAACTTCCGCTACTGAAGGGATGTCGGTCGCCTCATCAATCGTATGAATGTTGATTTCGTATTCATTTTCTGAAAGTGATTGGTATAACTCGCTTAACTGCTGTATCGCGCTACTGAGCAGTGTAGAGTCGGTAACTAAAGAAACCGACATGGAATTGTCCACCGCCAATACTACAATCGGTTTTTCGTAGTAGTTTTTTATTTGTTTTACATAAGGCCCCAAAAGTATGAGGCAGATAATGGTTACAAATAAAAATCTAATGGTAGCAAGTAAATAGTTGATTTCCTTTCTCCACGGGCTTTCTTTTTGGTAAAGCAACAGACTATACCCGATTCCTACTAACAAGCAAAAAATGACAAACCAAGGTGAATATTCGGTGAGTATCTGATTCATTCAAATAAAAAATTTGGCTGTATATAGTTAAATATATTCGCCTAAAGTGCTTAGATAAAAAAATTTATATAGAGATGTAATACTGCAACAATGATAACGGAAATTAATTCAGAATAATTTGCCCAGACTTCTCCTTTATTCTAGCTGATGAAAAATCAACAATAAGTACAAAATTAAATACGCCTAAAAATTAATTAGTTTGCCGTATGTTTCATTACTAATCCTAAATTAACCCAAAAAAATCAGCTATCAAAAGAATTTCCGTTTACCAGATGTAAACAGGTTTTTTGATTGTTGAAAGAGGTATAATTCACAGGCCTGTGTGTAAATATACCACATTTATAAATTTTTTAATCTTGATGAAAGGTAAACCTAGGCTTATATTTATAATATTTCTATCAAGTATATTGATATGGTTTATTAATCTTATTTGGTATAAGCCGTTTTTTATAGAACTTTATTTTGACAGATTATTTGTGGAGTATGGTTTTCGGCATCCCGAAATGCTAACAAGTGCCCATGTGCTCGAAAATTACGGAATAAATGCACACAATCGAGAGCTCAATAATATTTCATTAGAATACAGACAGCAAACCTTCGAAGAAATTACCAAGGCATTTGAAATGCTCAGGAGTTATAAAAGGAACAAACTAGATAAAGAAGAGCAGCTTTCTCATGATGTGCTCGATTTTTATTTCGAAAAAATAATTTTTAGTCAACAGTTTTTTCAGCACGAGATACCCTTTGATCATCTCGAAGGCATACAGGTAGCCTTGCCTGTGTTTTTAATGGAACATCAAACGGTAAAAAATCTACAAGACGCCGAACATTATCTAGAGCGTGTTTCAAAAATTAGTGATAAGGTGTATCAATACATACAAGCAATTATGCTTAAAGATGAAGGTGATAAACCTCCCAAATATGTATTTGAGTACATGATAGATCAAATAGACTGTTTTTTAACAGCTGAGATAACCCAAAACCTTGTATATAAAGATTTTAAAAAGAAAATCGAAAACGCCAACTTGATCAACCCTGACGCCAAAAGCGAACTCTTATACAATATTAAGCTAGAAATTGGTGATAACGTTTATCCTGCATTTAAGGAGTTGCATAAAAAACTAGAGATTGAAAAAGAGTATGCTCCAGATCAAGCCGGTATTTGGCAATACAATGATGGCGATGCATATTACTATCTTCTGCTTAATGAAAGCCTTACCATAGACACCTCTATGTATGATTTGGAAGATGGCTCCTTGGCAGAAATTAATCGCTTACATAAAAAAATTGCCAAAAAACTAAATGTAGATCAAGTTCAGGTCAAAGAAGAACTTCAAAAACTTTCTTTAAAAAGTAAAGAACCTAATAGTAATGATGCCAGCAAATTTCAAATTCTAAAAGAACACGCTAAAAATATTCTTTTAGAGAACTCCGGGCTAGCCGATGCCGAAAATTTAGCAATTAAACAAATAATGCCATTTAGTGCCAATTATAGACTAACTGAGTACATTCCAGCCAGTTTAGATGGCCACAGAAGCGCCACTTTGTTGGTTAGCGATTATCTTTTTGGCTTTTTGCCAAGTCATATGCTAAAAGGTTTGGTAATTGCCGAGGTATCACCAGGAAGGCATTTCATAACAGAAAAAATTAGATCTGCCCAAAAGTTACCAAGCATAAGAAAGGTAATCGATTTTAATGTTTATACTGAAGGATGGAAATATTATGTGTTAGAGAATGCTACTAGGCTCGGTATGATAAACTCTGATTTAGAAGAAGTAGGCTGCCTTCAGTGGCAATTGTTGTATGCTTCTTTATCCGTTGCAGATTTAAGGATACACCAAAACATGTTTACTAGGCAAGAAGCGATTGATTTTATTATGGCCGAAACGGGTTTGCCAAGACCATTGGTATTAACCTATGTAGATAAAGCAATTGTAAAGCCTGCAAAGGCACCAGCTTATTTGGTTGGCTTTAAGGCTTTTACGGATTTAAATCATTCTTTGTTTTCTGATAAAGCAGATGGGCAAATGCAAATTTTTATGAAAAATGCGTCTAGGATGGCATCTTATGGTAAAGTACCTGTTAAGTTTTTTCCTTTGTTGGATCCTGAAAATGCTGTAGAAAACAACTCCATTTTGGCGGGAAGCAGCGCAAGATAATTTTTTATGTTCAAAAAAAATGATTCCTGTTCCGGAGCCTAAATAATGACTTTAAAAACAGAATATTTTTAATAACTTCGTTTTTTGTAATTATCGGTTTTATATGCCGCTTATAACTTTTTTATCTGACTTTGGCTTACAGGAACATTATGTAGCTGTTGTAAAAGCAGCCATATTTAAAGAACTGCCCCAGCAGACTATTCTAGATATTTCTCACGATGTTAAAATGGGTAACATTGTACAAGCGGCCTATTTACTAAAATTTGTAATTCAAGAGTGTGAAAAAGGCACTATACATATAGTAGCCGTTGGTACGACTTTAGCTCAAGAGCAACTTTTAGTAAAATATAAAGAACAGTACTTTCTAGGACCAAATAACGGAATCTTTTCTATTTGCTTTAAAGACGAACCTGATACAGCAGAGTTTTACGAACTGCCCAAAATGCAAATTCCCACAAGTTTCCCTACAAAAGAGTCCTATACCAAAGCTGCGATCAAGCTAATAAAGCAAGGTTTTTTTGAGCTAAATAAAAAAGAAAACATCATAGAGAAAATTAGTAGAACACCCATAGTACAACAAGATACCGCAACAGCCCATATAATTTATGTAGAAAAGCACGGCAATTTGATAACTAATATCAAAAAAGATTTTTTCGAAGAATTTACCAAAGATAAGCGCTTTACAATAGCTTTTGAATACGAGAAAATAAAACAAATCTCTAACAGCTACCAAGATGTTGAATATGGAGATTGCGTTGTGTTTTTTAATAGCAACGGTTTAATGGAGATAGCCATTAACCACGGTAATGCTGCCGAGTTACTTGGTATGAAATACGATAGCATTATAAAAATTATTTGTACTTCTTCGTAAAGGTCGTGTAGAAAAAAACCGTACTATGCCAATAGATCATAGGCCGTTCCTTAATTGCGATTAAGACAGTGTTCAAATGACTTTTTATGAGAATTGTTTGATAAAACATTCAATTCACTTTAGAACTTTTAATCTAAAGTAACATGTCTTTATTAATTTAATTCTGCTACCTCTTGATAATCAGTTTTTTAACACTTTTTTAACAAAATGTTTTGCATGTAAAATGTATGTTTGCACATTCAATAAAACTTAAAAAATTTACCCTATGAGAACATCAAGACTTTTACTTACATTGGCCGTGATTTTATCAACAGCATTTATAAGTGCAAATGCTCAATTACAAATGCCTGCTCCAAGTCCAGCAGCAAGTGTGTCGCAAGTAGTTGGTTTTACTAAAATATCTATAGATTATTCATCACCAGGAGTAAAAGGAAGAGATATTTTTGGTGGCCTAGAAAAATACGGTACTACTTGGAGAGCAGGTGCCAACGCGGCCACTACCATTACTTTTAGCACAGGTGTAAAAATTGGCGGTACTACTCTAAGAGCCGGTACATATTCTATTTTTATTACTCCAATGGAAAATGAACCTTGGGTAATTCACCTAAACAAAGATGCGAAGAGTGTTTTCGCATACATGAAAGATAGAAAAATCGACGAAGAAGCATTGGCAAAAGACGATGCTATAGCTGTTGAGGCCGCACCAGTAACATTGGACGACAAAATGGAAAGGCTTACCTACCACATATCAGCCGGTGACAATAAAACAGGTACTGTAAGCATGGCTTGGGATGATGTAATGGTATCTTTTGATGTAGATGTAATGGTAGATGAAATGATGGAGGGATTTGAAGGCACCTTCGAATAATTGCCATTCATATTATAAAATGATAGTGGTCAAAAACAGGCCACTATTTTTTTGCATCAAATATTCGTAATACAATCTTTGGTCTAAACTTTTAAAAAATCTTTGTTTAACTAAATGCACTATTTGGGTGTTTTTAAGAATGTTACTGCTACCAATACTTTACTAGCCAAAAATCTATATCTTTAGAATTGCCATTAATTTAAGTTTTATGAAAATCCCGAAACCTGATTTTAAAAAATCACTCCTAATCCTGCCTACGAACAAAACTCTTTTTTTACTGTGCACCCTATGGATTTTGCTGCCCAATGTAAAAGCTCGGTCTCAAGCAGGGCCACAAGATCAAATGAGTGCATCTGAAATAAAACTAGCTTTAAAAAAAGTACAAGTGTTGGGCAGTGTACTTTACGTAGCAGCGCATCCAGATGATGAAAATACAAGAATGATTACCTATTTGGCCAACGAGAGAGGTGTTAGGACAGCGTACCTTTCCTTAACGAGAGGAGACGGCGGCCAAAATTTAATTGGCAAGGAAGTGCGAGAACAAATGGGAATTATCAGAACACAAGAATTATTGGCAGCAAGGAGAAAAGATGGAGGAGAACAGTTTTTTTCAAGGGCAAATGACTTTGGCTACTCAAAGCATCCCGACGAAACTTTACAGATTTGGGATAAAGAGCAAGTGTTAGGCGATGCAGTTTGGGTAATCAGAAATTTTAAGCCAGATGTGATCATTACCCGTTTTTCTCCATATAGGGACGGTAAAACGCATGGTCACCATACCACATCTGCTAAAATTGCTTTAGAGGCTTTTGCTGTAGCAGCAAACCCCGATCGTTATCCAAAGCAGCTGCAGTATGCAGAACCATGGCAAAGCAAGCGAATCGCTTGGAACACTTCAAGTTGGTTTTTTAGAAGCCAAGAGAATCCCAATCTATCTCAATACTTGAAGCTTGATGCAGGCGGGTATAATGCTTTATTGGGTAAATCTTACGGTGAAATTGCTGCTGAAAGCAGAACTATGCATAAAAGCCAAGGTTTTGGTTCCTCAAAACAGCGCGGAGAAATCATTGAATATTTTGAACATTTAGCTGGAGATAGCGCTACCGTAGATATTCTAGAAGATATCGACTTAACTTGGGGTAGAGTAAAGGGTAGCCAAGAAGTACAACAACTTTTAAGAAAAGCAGACGAAGAGTTTGACATGCAGCAGCCAGATAAGTCTATTCCTGTACTTTTAAAAGCTTACAATGCTATGGCAAAACTGCCCCAAGACAACCACTATGTGCAGTTAAAGAAAACAGAGCTAGAAAATATAATAGTGCAGTGTGCGGGTATCTGGATTGATGCTTACAGCGATGCGCATACTTACAGCCCGGGTGACAGCCTGTTTATAAATACCAGGATTATTAAGCAAATGCCTTTGGCAGATGTTAAGGTAACGTCGATAAATTATACTTTTAAGGAGCAAAATCTAGATTCTTTACTGGTGGATAATCACTTGCTTACTTTCAAAGATTCTATGGTAATACCAGAAAATACGCCATTTACCCAGCCTTATTGGTTAAATGAAACGCCTACAAAAGGAATGTTTGTGGTAAAACAGCAAAAGCTCATAGGTAAACCAGAAAATGATGCTGCCATTCCTGTAAAATACCAATTACAATTTAAAGATGGTACTAAAATACAGATAGAAACCCCACTGATGTTTAGAGAGGTAGATCCAGTTGAAGGCGAGATTTATAGACCTATCTCTATAGCGCCGCCCGTAACAGCCAACATTACAGATCAAGTTTATATTTATGCAGATAATTCTGAAAAACCGATAAGAATATCCCTACGATCTTCTGTGGCTAATGTAGGAGGAAAACTAAAGTTAGAGGTACCAGAGGGCTGGTCTGTAGAACCTGCTTATTACGATTTCAATCTTACAAAAAAGGGAGAAGAAGCTGCTTACTCTTTTATGGTAAAACCGAACCTTGCCTCAGCAGAGGGCACGGTAAAGGCAAAAGTAGAGGTAAACAATAAGGAATATGATCATGGTTTAAAGGTTATTGATTACCAGCATATTCCAGTGCAAACGCTTTTTCCTAAGTCAATGGCAAGAATTGTTAAGTTAGACATAAAAAAAGCTGGAAATAAGATAGGTTATGTAATGGGTGCAGGAGATGCAGTGCCTGAGGCATTGAGGCAAATTGGTTTTCAGGTATATATTTTGGAAAATAAAGATTTTACAATAGAAAATTTGGCTCAGTACGACGCCGTAGTAATGGGCGTAAGGGCCTATAATACTGTAGATAGGCTAAAATACCATCAAGAAAAGTTAATGAAATATGTTAAAAATGGTGGTAACATGATTGTTCAGTACAATACAACAAGACGTCTAATTACAGAAGAACTTGGCCCTTTTTCATTAAAATTGTCTAGAGATCGCGTAACAGTTGAAGAAGCCCCTGTTAAATTGCTAAAGCCTTCTCATAAAATTCTCAACTTCCCCAATAAAATTACGAGCCAAGATTTTGAAGGTTGGGTGCAAGAAAGAGGGCTTTATTTTCCTGATGAATGGGATAAAAAATATACAGCTATACTCTCAATGAACGATCCTGGAGAAGATCCAAAAAAAGGCAGTTTGCTGGTAACTGAATACGGAGAAGGTACCTTTATTTACACAGGTCTATCTTTCTTTAGAGAATTGCCTGCGGGCGTACCCGGTGCTTACAGGCTGCTCTTAAACCTTATTGGTTATGGTAAATCAGAAGAGAAAAATATTGAGGTAGAATCAGGAAAAAAATAATGGCATTCTCTCATCAATAGCTGATTTTTTGAAGCGGATAAAGTCTATCCGCTTTTTTTATGTACCTGATTACCAATAAAATATAGCTGTTAAAAATGTTAAAATGCGGGCTTGGTACACAAAGTACCTTTATTTTTGATACTCACCGAAATGTTCTTTTTTAAGAACGTGTTAATTTGCAACAGGCGCAAATCGAAATTTTAAAGACTTAATTTAACGGTTTGAATAGGAATAGACTCAATATTATAATAGCATTAATGGCCATAGCCTTGCTCGGTTTAATTGGTTTGCAGTTTTATTGGATAAAAACCTCTCTTATGGTCAATAGAGACAAGTTTAGCAATAGAGTGCACGATGCCATGGGCGAGGTTGTAAAAAAGCTAGAAAAGCAAGAGGCTTACAGAATAGCCAAAATGAATGTAGAAAATTCTGTCAATATCATCAAAGATGATTTTATGATGGATTACGACTCTATGGGTAATCCCAATTGGCGAGAGGAGAAAAAGATTCAATCTAGGCAGGTTTTTTCACCTGAAACCCGAGCGGGTTCGGGCTACAAATACGAAGTAAAAGAAGAATTGGTCATTAGCAAATCTGGTGTGGCCAGAAAGCTATACGATAATATAGGAGAAAACAGTCAACCTCAAATGAGTCTTTCTCCAATCTCCCTTAATCCTGCGGTAGATTCAGTAAATTGGCTCAACCAAATAAGGCAGAATAGTAGCTTTAAAATGTCTAGAATGTCTGAAGTAGTTTCGTTGGTTTTGAACGAATGGATGCAGATGGACAAAGACATTAAAAATAGGATCACTAGCGAACAATTAGATTCTTTGCTCAAACAAGAAATAAAAAACCAAGGTATAGATATAGACTTTTATTATGCTGTGCAGAGTAGAGAAAAAAGAAGACCAGAGATTGTGTTTTCTAATGCAAGCCAAACTGATGCAAGCCAAACTGAAAAGATGGGCGCACTACTTAACTCCGACTATAGGACCAAGCTTTTCCCTACAGATGTTTTTGATAAGCTCAATATTTTATACCTGTATTTTCCTGACAAAAATACTTTTATAGTTAAAGAGATGTGGTTTTTATTGGCTTCATCCATTGTATTTATTTCTTTGATTATTTATGGATTTGGCTATGCCATATTTACCATAATTAAGCAAAAAAAGCTATCAGAGATTACAAATGATTTTATTAGTAATATGACACATGAGCTTAAAACGCCAATCTCAACTGTATCTCTTGCCACAGAAGCACTTATGGATCCAGACATAAGAAGTCTACCTAACCAAAGCGTAAGGTATCTTAATGTGATAAAAGAAGAAAATGAGCGCTTGTCTCTGCAAGTAGAAAAAGTATTGCAAATAGCGAGACTGGATCGTGGCGACTTTAAACTAAAAATAGAAAAAGTGGATATACACGAAGCCATAAAACAGGCACTGAGCAATATAGCTTTGCAAATAGAGAAAAGAGAGGGTGAGATAAAAACAAACCTGAATGCTACCGATTCTATAATAGAGGGAGATAGAGTTCATTTGATAAACATCATCAATAACTTGTTGGACAATGCCAATAAATATTCTCCCGATACGCCCGTAATAAGCATTACAACAGAAAGCGATGTAGACAACAATGTATTTAGATTAAAAATTGCCGACAACGGACAAGGCATTGAAAAAGAGATGATCGATAAAATTTTTGATAAGTTTTATCGAGTACCCACCGGCAATTTACACGATGTAAAAGGTTTTGGATTGGGGCTGTCATACGTTAAAACCATGATAGATGCCCACCATGGAGAAATACAAGTACACAGCGAGCTCAAAAAGGGATCCACATTCACGATAACTTTACCCTATAGATATGAATAAAATAAGAATTCTTTTAGCGGAAGATGATTTAAACCTTGGCCAAATATTAAATGAGTATTTAAATGTAAAAGGATATGAGACAGAACTTTGCAGAAATGGAGAACTAGCCTTTCAAGCATTTAAAAGAAATACTTTTGATTTGTGTATTTTTGATGTGATGATGCCTAAAATGGATGGCTTTACTTTAGCAGAAAAAGTTAGAAAAGCCGATGCCGACATTCCTATCATATTTTTAACCGCTAAATCGCTTAAAGAAGATGCCATAAAAGGTTTTAACCTTGGCGCAGATGATTATATATCAAAGCCTTTCAGTATGGAAGAGCTTTTATTAAGAATAAAAGCCATTTTAAGGCGCACCCTTAAGCCTGAAGACGAAGACAACCAACAAACTAAATTTGACATCGGCCGCTTTCATTTCGATTTTGCCTCTCAAATATTATCGATAGGTGGCAAAGAGCAGAAACTAACCTCTAAAGAAGCGGCACTTTTAAGAATGCTCTGTTTGCATAAAAACCAAGTACTAGATAGATCCAAAGCCTTAAAGAAAATATGGCAAGACGATAATTACTTTAACTCTAGAAGTATGGATGTTTACATTACCAAATTGAGAAAGTTCTTAAAAGAAGATGAGAGCCTTCAAATTTTAAATGTACATGGGCAAGGTTTTAAATTGATAGAGATGGATGCGAAGGATTAAATTAATAATAAATGATATTTTAATATTTATACAATTATGTTAGCTTTGCATCTCATTAAAGGCTCCGTAGCTTAACTGAATAGAGCACCTGGTTACGGCCCAGGAGGTTCCAGGTTTGAATCCTGGCGGAGTCACACACAAAGCCTTGCACTAGCAAGGCTTTTTTGTTATATATAGATTTATTTTACTTGTACAAAAGTAATTTTATGAGGACCATCCTCTACTTGGTCTGTCCAGCGAGCATCTACATTAATGTCTAGTACTTTTCCTGTTTTGGTCTTTACCCGCCATGTTCTAGAAATCTCGCGCTTATTTTCAATAAACTTATCATGCAGGTTTTGCATGAGTTCTTTTTCTTCATCTAAAACAACTATAGAAAAGCTTTTACCTATTAACTCGTCTCTGTTATATTCGTAAGTCTGGCAATAGTTGTCATTAACGGCAAAAAAATGCCCTTTTGGATCTGTTACACAGATGCAGTATTCTGAGTCGTTTATAATCTGTTGGAGGTTTGCAGGATTTTCGTTAATAGAATCTCTGATTTGTTTGGTCTTAAAAAGATTGATCATTTCGCAGAAATTAAGTTGAAAAAATATTTAAGCATGAATATAGCGAAAAATGTAATCGATATAAATTCTGAGTATATAAAAAACACTCCTCAATTTTTGAGGAGTGTTTTTATAATCAACCAAACTTAAATCATATGTTAAAAATATTTCAGCAGTAGTGGCTCATTGGTTTTGTCCAATTTCAAAGCCTTTTCTTTGCGTTCTTTTTCCTTGATCTCGTTAACCCACTCTCTGCGTAGTTGCCAAATATCTTTTGTGCTGTTTCTCATTCTTCTAAATTTTATTGAGCTTCTTTTGTTCATGTCTTACTTGTTTAATTAAGTTGTGCTAAATAGGTAAACCCCAAGTTAATTTGCCCGATTATCGTGCTGAGAGTGTTAGTTATATATACAAGGGCTTAGAACCTTGCTTCAATAATTTATTCATTCTTCTTTTTACTAAACCATTATCAGTAGTTGTTGCAATCAACTTTACTAACTGGTAGTTACTTAAAGTTTTTAAACTGTAATAAGGGTTTGCAGAATTTGCTAAGTGGATGTTTATCGCTCTTTCCAATTCTTTAGTAGCACCACTTACTCCTAACTTTACAGCTAAATCAGTAACTGCAGTTACACCCATAGTACTGTTAATAACATTATTAACCGCAATGGAATTACTTAATCTATTAAGGCTTAATTGTGATTTTAGAATTGGCTGCATGTACTGCTCTCTAGCGGATTCAACTTGAGCAGCTTTTGTATTCTCGCCCAATTCTATGAGAGGACCATATAAGGATTTGGTTTTTATTATGTAGTCTATGATTGCTTCACCTGTAAGTCTTGTTCTACCTTTGTATCCTTCAGGCGCATAAACCACTAAGTTATTGTTCTCAAGTACTATTCCATACTTTTGGAGATAGTTCTCATATGCAATATAGTCATTTTCTTTTAAAAGAGAAACGAATTCTGCGAAAGAACCATATTTAATAGTGAACTGAATAAATCCAAATGATCCGGCACCATCGTAAAAATTTAATGCACTAGCAGTACCCTCGTTAGATGAAACAAAGCTAAGTGCACTTGCGGTTGCTTCATCATATCCTAAACTTCTTATGTAGTTATAATCTATTTTAGAGCCTTTGTTGTAAAATACACCATCTCTTCTTTTAGTATAAGAACTATTATAGTTGTCTCTTACTGTAGCTAAGTATTTGTTGTTTTCGAAAATATCGTAACTATTAATACCGGTTTTATAAGTAATAAATCTAGATTTCTCCCTTCTGATTTTTATCATATCTAGTTGGCTCGAAACTTCTCTATTAAATCCTGGTCTATAAGAATTTCTTTTATTATTTAATACTGCTGCTTGGTTATCAACAACAGGAATCATCAGTTTCTGTCCTACATAAAGGTTGGCATTGCTCAAGTTATTTACATACATGATTTTTTCTTGAGATACGCCAGTGTTTTTTGAAATTCTATAAAGCGTTTCTTTTGGCTGTACTATATAAGTTTTAAACTGGCTGCCAGTAACTGCATTACTAACTACTTTTTGAGTACTAGCCACTTGTACTTTCTGAGTGCCCGGTATCTTAAGCATTTGTCCTGGCTGTATTACTGAGTTTGAAGTAATTCCATTAGCAGCGAGAATGTCCTGTACTTTTATATTATTCTGTCTTGCTATGCCCCATAGCGTTTCCCCTCTCTTTACTTCGTGGTTTCTTGCATAGTTATTAGCATGTAATGAAGTTGACATTAAAAGGATAAAAGCAGCTATAATTGCTTCAATGCTTAATAAAAGCATTTGGTCTTTAAGGTGCTTTTTTACTGTTAAAAGGTATGTAAGATATTGATAGGAATGTTGTTGGGTGTTTTGATTTAAGTACGTCATGATTCAATTGTTTAAGTTGATTATGACGCAATTTTATTTTGATAGTAAGAGAATAACTTTTCTTAAAATTTGCCAATCTATATTAAAGCGGATGATTATTTTGACTTAATTTCGCAGCTTGTAATTTTTCTTCGGATTTTTACTTTTTTATGATTTAACAATGAAAAAAATGGCTAGGCCACTGTAAGATATGAGCATTAAGTTGTATAGTATGTTATGGCTCAACGTTACAAACAGCTAAAAAGCTATCACAAACTATCCCTAAAAATCAGTGAGAGCCCCTTTTTTCGATATTAAGAATACTTTACATCTGGGGGTTGAAATATTGTTGCTTAAAACAGTAGAAAGCCACGTTTGTAAGAGAAGCGGAAAAAATTAAAAAAAAAGTAAATTTTTTTTTGAGTAGGCATGTAATTACCCGAAGTTTTATGAAAAAAAACACTAAAATCGATTTTGGAAAAAGTGTAGAACCCGAAATATTCTTTGTGATGTAAGTATTTTGGAGCTGGAAAGTAAAAAATAGCAAAAGCTTCTCTACAGCAAAAAGTATTACATGGGTTAATACTCTAGAATATGAATCGTTGCTAAAGGTTGGTAGAACTTGAGCGGATCGAGCTCAATGGCAATTCGGCTTAACTACGAAAATACAGATAGCATATGCCATACAGAGTAACCTCAAAAGAAAGAGGAGTTTTGGTATGTAAAGTAGGGCAGAAGTATATATGTCGAAAGATATATATCTTAAGGCAGGTGAGACTTTTTAAAAGAAACCAAAAGTAAAGATGTAATCGTAAACTTTGTAAAGCCTTTTCATTATAGATTTACATAGAATGCAACTAAACCAAAGCTAGCTATGCTTTTTTCTGTTGTTGATGCAGTACCTTTATTTTTTCCCAATCTTCAACGGTATCTACATCATAGATGCCTTTAGCAAAGGGCACCGTAAAAGTTTGTTCTTCGCTTTTTCTGATTACTCTTCTTGCACCTTGTTGTCCTTCTAAATTAAGTAGGTCCTCAAAAACACTTTTTTTAAAAATGGCAGGTACACTAGCTAGGTTATTATAGTGGCTTGCTATTATTTTTTGTGGCTTGTCTTCAGTAGCTTTGAGTAAAGCTTCTAGGTGATCACTCGTTAAAAATGGTTGGTCGCATAGGCAAATCATAACAGCATCCACCTCCGGTAACCTTTTTAAAAGATTCTGCATACCTGTTTTAATGGAAGAGGCCATACCGCTTTGCCAATTTTCATTATATGCTAAGTTGATATTTTTGCCTTTGAGTTTTGCTCTTACTTTTTCTGCACTACCTCCCGTAACCACTGTTATAGTTTGTGGCAGTATTTGTAATATTTTTTCAAGAGCAATTTCAACTAGTGTTTTGCCATCCAGTTCTAGCAACTGTTTAGGGTATCCCAATCTAGTTGAGCCTCCGGCGGCCAATAATATACCTCCTACCAACATACCAAATAAAAAATTAAAAAGAGTGAAATAGTTGATGTATGCAAAGGAAAATTCTAGATACCGATTAGCTTATTGGTAAAGTTTGATTCAAAAAAATAATTCTACTTATCTTAGATACCATATAGAAAACTTTAAAAAGTTTAAGCTTCTGACCTTAGAATCTCTAAAGGTGATTTATTCAAAATACCTCTGTAATTGAGTAATCCTAACACTAGTGTTGCTAATGAAATTGCAATGATCAATAAGGCGACATAGCCCATGTTTGGATAAAAGACTATTTCGAAATTAAACCATGCTACCACCCAGCTAACTACCAATGAAAGTAAAATGCCAGATACAGCCGCTAAGGAACCCAATATCGCATACTCAACTGCATTGATCTTAAATATCTGATTTTTTTTGGCGCCAAGTGTTCTGAGTAATACACTTTCGTGTATACGCTGGTACTTGCTTATGATAAGAGAACCGATCAAAACCACAATACCAGTAATGATGCTAAACAGTGCCATAAATCTTATTACAAAAGCGGCTTTTTCGAGTACGTCGTCAAGTGTTTTGAGGATAAGCCCTAAATCTATAGCAGATACGTTAGGGAACTTCTCTACCAAGGCTTGCTGTAATTTAGCAGATTGCTCTTCAGACTTTACCTTAGTGATCAATACATGAAACTGAGGCGCTGTTTCTAATACACCCTTAGGGAAAACCACCAAAAAATTAGTTTGCACTCTATCCCAATCTATATCTCTAAAGCTTGAAACACGCGTTTTCATCGGTACGCCTTGTATGTTAAACTCTACTTCGTCTCCAATATCTACTCCCATTCTATTAGCAAATCCCTCATCTATAGATATATAAACAGAATCTTTGCTCTTTTCACCATGCCAAGTACCTTGTGTTATGGTTTCCGAGTCAATTAAGGTATCTCTGTAAGTGACTCTGTATTCACGGGTAAATACCCAATCGCGTATTTCTGAGGTAGTGTCCTGTAGATTTTCGTATTTGCTTATCCCGTTTATTTTTGAAAGCCTGATGTTTACAATAGGTACTTTTTGTAGAAGTGGTAAATCAAAGGATTTTACCATATCGTGCACTTGTTCTTTCTGCGGGGTTTGGATATCAAAAAGTACTAAGTTGGGTTGGTTTTCACTGCCAGAGAGCGAAACCTTATTAAGTAATATGCCTTGTACAAAAAATAAAGTGGCTGTGAGTGCAGTGCCCAATCCAATCGTGATTACTAAGATAAGCGTCTGATTATGCGGCCTGTAAAGATTTGCAATTCCTTGTCGCCAAATATATCCCCATGAAATAGGAAAATATTTTTTTACCACCCACATCACTAAATAAGATACACCGGTAAGTGCAAGAAATAAAGCAGCTATGATGCCTACAAAGGCAAGTGCTTCTAAAATATCTTTTACCTGCAGCCATGAGAATAAGAAGATAAAAATTACGATGAGCACGTAAGCACCTATCCTATATTTGTCAGGCCCAGTATGTTCAGCCTCTGCACTTGCCCTTAAAACACTTAAAGGAGATACTTTTCTGATTCCTAATAAAGGGATTGAAGCAAATATCACCGATATTAATACACCAGTAATTAGACCTTGTAGAATAGCGATGTAGGATAGGCTATAGTTTACATCTACAGGTAAAAAATCTTGCATAACGACAGGTAGGGCAAACTGTACTACGGCTCCTAAAAGAGAACCCACGGTTGCACCTATTAGACCCATAAAAGATACTTGTATGAGGAAGACGCAAAATGCCTGTAGGCCACTCATGCCCAAACATCTAAAAATAGCTACCGAGCCCAATTTCTCTTTTATATAAATGTGAACTGCACTTGCTACACCAACACATCCTAAAAGAAGCGCCACAAAACCAACGAGATTTAAAAATTTGGTAAGATCCGAGAAGGTTTCCCCTACCTCTTCTTTTCTTTCTTCTACGGTATCGGCACGTACAGATTCGTACCTCAAAACACTGTCGGCACTTTCAACCATTTGCTCTGCATTGTAATTTTCTTTTAGTTTAAAGTAGGCAGAATAATTGATTCTACTGCCTTTTTTAATAAGGCCTGTTGCTTCGAGATATCTGTCGGGTATGTAAACGGTGGGGGCTATGGTAGAACTCAAACCGATTTGCCCAGGTGCTTTTAGTAGCCTACCCTTGATCAAAAAAGTAACTTCGCCAATTTTTATAGAATCGCCCGGGACTGCATTATATTGGATAAGCAAAGTATTGTCAACCAATGCACTTTGTTCTTTGGTAAAGCCTTTGGCAGCGCCTAGCGGTTCGGTCTCAAATTCTCCATAAAAAGGAAAATTGCCCTCTAAAGCTTTTACTTGTACCAAGCGAGTGCCTTCGTTTTTTGGGAAATAGCACATAGAAGCAAATCTAGTTTCTCGTGCTACATCTACGCTTAAAGTATCAAAATAGGTAATGACCGAGTCGCTAATAGGTTGCCTGTTGTACAAGGCGATGTCTGCCCCAATAAGTCCCTTTGCTTGGTTTTCAATTTCTCCTAATAAGTTATCTCTAAAAGAATTGATTGCAACCAACGCTGCAATGCCAAGGGTAATGGATGATATGAACAAAAGCAACTTTCCCCTGCTCCTTCTGCTGTCTCGCCAAGCCATCTTTAAAAGCCAAGCTAGTCTAAATTTATCTTCTTTTTTGTTTAGCTTTTCCATGGATGTTTAATCTACTAGATTGTCTTTTACCAATGAATCTGAAACCAATTTACCTCCTTTAATTCTGATAACTCTTTGGGTTTTAGAGGCTAGGTCCAAATCATGGGTTACCAGTACAAGTGTAGTCCCAAGCTCTTTATTAAGATCAAAAATGAGTTTTTCTACCTTTTCGCCAGTCTCGGTATCTAGATTTCCTGTAGGTTCATCGGCAAAGAGGATTTTAGGGCTATTAGAAAAAGCCCTTGCCAAAGAGACCCTTTGTTGTTCTCCGCCCGATAGCTGCGTTGGATAGTGATCGTAGCGATCGGCCAAACCAACTTTTTCGAGCAAATCCATAGATTTGTTTTTAATGTGTTTTTCACCTCGTAGCTCAAGTGGTACCATTACGTTTTCTAGTGCGGTAAGCGTCGGTATTAGCTGAAAATTCTGGAAAATAAATCCAACGTGTTGGTTTCTAACATAAGCTCGGTCATCTTCGCTAAGATTATCTAGCGATATGTTGTTAAGCGTTACCGAACCTGAGGTAGCCCTATCTAAACCGGCACACAAACCCAACAAGGTAGTTTTACCGCTGCCCGATGGCCCTACTATAGAAAAAGTGGCGCCTTGTTCTAAGGTAAAACTCACTTTATCCAATACAGTAAGTTCGCCATGAGTGCTTTTATAAGTTTTAGTTAAATTTTCTACTTTTAAAATATCTGCCATGATCGACTTGTAATTTTCCTTTGGCTTATTAATTTCTGAACTTTGTTTTATGCAGTAAACTTTATATTGATACAGTTACATCGATTGATTTTTTTAACTTACTCACTATAGTTTTAAATAGCGTATCTAAACCGATTTAACTTATACATTTTACCTCAAACTGTTTCTTTACTTTATAAAAGTATTTATAAGATGATAAATAAGCGTTTATTTTTTCAGTTTCTTAGTGTTATTCTGACATATTGCCTTTTTACTGCCTGTAGTAATGAGCAAAAAAAGGGTGTGGTTAAAAATGAAGAGGCGCAAGATACTAAAAAAGAAGAAGGTCTAGAACTGGAACCTATCGAAAAAAGTACCGCTCCGCGCATAGTTTTTTTTGGTAATAGTTTGAGTGCAGGTTATGGACTAGACGACCCTGAAAATCAATCGTTTCCAGGTATTATTAGGCAAAGAATTAAAGAAAATGGCCTAGATTATACAGTGGTAAATGCAGGTTTAAGTGGCGAGACCACTGCCGCTGGTAAGAATAGGATCGAGTGGACCTTAAAGCAACCTGTAGATATATTTATTTTAGAACTTGGTGGAAACGACGGTTTAAGAGGAATTGATACAGAAGAGACCAAGCGAAACCTACAAGCAATTATTGATGCTGTAAATGGGAAGTACCCTGATGCAGAAATTATTTTGGCCGGGATGGAAGCTTTACCCAATATGGGAGCAGACTACACAGCAGGTTTTAGAGAGGTTTATCCAAATTTGGCAAAAGAAAACGATGTGGCATTAATTCCATTTTTACTACAAGATGTAGGTGGTGAAACATCGCTTAATCAAGCTGATGGAATACATCCTAATGCAGAAGGCCATAAAATAGTAGCTGATAATGTTTGGGAGGTCTTAAAAAAGTTTGTATTACCAGAAAAAGAAAAAAATAGTGTATGATCAGTTTTTGGGAGAAGCTATCCTTTGTTAAAGCAGACTTTATTGTAGTTGGAGGAGGAATTACCGGATTATCAGCAGCCATTAGCTTAAGAGAGCGACATCCTGGCAAAGAAATCATTCTTTTGGAAAGAGGCATATTCCCTAGCGGTGCCAGTACAAAAAATGCAGGTTTTGCTTGCTTTGGTAGCCTCACAGAAATATTGGCAGACCTTAAAAGGATAGAAGCCAATGAGCTACTAACTTTAATTGAGTCTAGAAGAAAGGGACTTAGTAAACTAAAAAAAAGGCTTGGCAAGAGTGAAATCGATTTTCAACAACTCGGTGGCTATGAGTTGATCAGTAATAAAGAAATAAAGGCACTCGATTATATGGAAAGCATTAATAAAATACTCTTTCCGCTGTTTGGAGAACCTGTTTTTAAACTAAAGAATAAGTATATTGGTAAGTTTGGCTTTAACAGTGCTTATGTTAAATCTTTGGTTTTTAACCCGTTTGAAGGGCAATTAGATACGGGCAAACTTATGAAAGCTCTGATTAGAAAAGCAGAATCAGAAAAGATTGCCATTTATACAGGTGCTGAAGTTTCCTACATTGAGCAGGGAGGTAAAGGCGTGGAGATCAGAGTAAAAAATAACTTTACTGAAAATCTTATTTTTAAATCAAAAAAAGCCTTGATATGTACCAATGCGTTCACAAAAAAACTATTTCCAAAAGTTGACTTAAAGCCCGGTAGAGGGCAAGTATTGGTAACAGAACCCATAAAAGATTTACCCTTTAAAGGTACTTTTCATTTTGACGAAGGCTTTTACTATTTCCGTAATTTTAAAAATAGAATCATTTTTGGCGGAGGGCGTAATTTAGACTTTAAAGCAGAGACCACTTCAAAAATTGCAACCACACAAAAAATACAAGAAGATTTAGCCGCAAAGCTGAAAGAAATCATTTTGCCAGCAAAGCCTTTCAGAATTGCTCATAGTTGGGCCGGTATTATGGCATTTGGCAAAAATAAAAAACCAATTGTAAAGAGTGTTTCTCCTGATATTGCTCTAGCCGTGCGCTTAGGCGGTATGGGGGTAGCTATTGGTACCAACATTGGCGAAGAAGGCGCGGCCTTAATTAGCAAAGACCACTAAAAAAAAGCGGAAGAGTTTTATTACCTTCCGCTTTTTCTATTTTTGGTAGGCAAGGTTTTATGCTGTTTCTTTTTCTGCTTTTCGTAAAAATTTTATTGCTACAAAACCTACCAAATCTCCTGTTTTTATTTTTGCCCAACCGCCATCTGTATCTATAATATTTACAACAGTGCCTTGTGGTAAGGGTTCGGCAATTTTTTCTGCAGTGGTATTGTTACCTGCTCTAATGTTTAATGAAGAGGCAGTAACTTCAGCCGAATCTCCGGCTTCAATCACTTCGTTGTCTCTTGCTATATTTTTAGATAATGTTTCAAAATCGGGTTGCTCTCCTTTTACCTCTAAAGTAAAACCAGTCTCCCCAGCAGTTTCTACCAACTTTTTAATTACTTTTCCTGAGCTATATACATCCTTGTAACCATCTCCATTAATATCGATATGGCCCTCTCCCAATAATATGCATCCTAAAATATCTGTGTGGTAATTTCCTTTATGGATCAAAATCCAACTTCTGCCATTAACTTGGTCGCTGTCTAGTTCTTGTATGTGGTAACTTTCAGGATATTTTGCAG
>CAKZMZ010000350.1 GCA_937129345.1 uncultured Thalassovita sp.
CCATATTCAACCTGTGCCATAAAATAGCCTGAGCACCATAATCATACATACTTCCCGTCCAGTCTTTTACAATGACCATATCCTTCCAACCTGGATTACGCTCAAAAACCTTAAATACCACCGAGTCTTGGAAATCTACCCTACCTGTAACAATCTCTCTAACATTTTTTAAAGAAGCACGAAGACCATCGGGCAATATAAGTCTAAACTTAATTATTGCACCGTGGAACATTTCCTTGGCTTCTTTTTCATTACTACAATCAGTTTGTAAAATGAGGTTCCACTTAACCTTGGGATTGTCTTTCAGTTCTGGAATAAGAGCTTCCACTGCTTTTATTCTTCGGTTAAGTAAAGTATCGTAGTTGGTTTTCCAATCTTTTTTACTTCTGGGATATTGGGTAAACACCAAATCTACAATAACCACTTGCTTTGTGCGCCTATCATACTGCCATGCCTCTGGATTTTTAATAGCCGCTCGGGCATAACCCATATTCAAAACAGTTAAATATTTGCTTTCTGGAATATCATATACGGGCATTTCGGCATGACTCAACTGCAGAGAATCAGGAAAATTATTCGCCTCAACCCCTAATGCGCAAAGTGCCAAAAGGCATATAAAAAATGCCAAAATGAGGTTTTTAAAAATGCTTTTTCTAAAGGTTTTCATAGAAAAATCAACCTGAAAAAATAGTATAATTTTATGATAGCCAACCCGTTATCAAACACTGTATTTATTGTGTTCTCAACGATTTAGCCGTAAAAGTGGAACGTTTTACGGCGGAAAAAGTGCAAAATTGACGCCGAAATAAATTTAGTATATCTTATTAAAGAATTAGTAATACAAACCCAAAGTTTCCATGAACATCAAATTAAAATATGCCTTTGCAACAGTTTTAGTTTTGGTGCCTTTTTTGATCAAAGCACAAACCTGGCAAGACTACTACAACCAAGGTAGGACCGCAATTACAAAAGGCGCTTACAAAGAAGCCATACCTGTACTATTAAAGTCTAGGATGATGGTATCCGAAAAAATGGATAACAAAAACGAAACTTACCGAACCATTGTGAGCAAATTGGCAGAAGCCTATTATCTTTCTGGCGCTTATGATGATGCTACAGTAAATTATAGAGATTTGGAAAGAGCCTTTAATGAAGACAGGGCCACCGGCACGAAAGAATATGCCGATATGCTTGAAGCACTTGCCAAGAGTTATGAGGCAGATAAAAAAATACCTAAAGCTGCACATTACTTTAAAGAAGCACTAGAGACAAGAGAAAAAATACAAGGTGCCGGTCACAAAGATTACTATGAAACCATGATAGGATTTGCTTCGCTTTGCATGAAGGTACGCAAATACGATTTAGCGGGCAATTTCTATGAAAAACTATATAAGTATGGCAAAACTGGATACAAGTCAGATGCAGAAAAATATAATAACATTATAAAAAACTACGCAGACCTGCATTTCTACATACATAAATATGAAAGAGCCGTAGAACTTTATGACGAGCATATCTCAAAAAGTAAAAGTGCAAACGCTAAGAAAGAAACTTACGCTTCATCATTAAAACACAAAGCCCAATCTTTTGAGAAATTGGGCAAAAAAGAAGAAATGATAAGTAATTATAAAAAGTACCTTACTCTCTTAAAGGAGATTGACAAAAAAGAAAAGGAATACTATAAGCAGCTCGACGAAACCATTGACCTTTTTAAAGCTGAAAAAGAATATCTTGCTGCAGTAGACTTACTGCAACTCAATCTTAAAAAGTTTGAGGAAGAGTCAATAGACAAAGCGCACATGCTTAACGAAATTGGCAGGAATTACAGCAAGGCAAAAAAATATGTTGAAGCTAAAGAAATGTTTGATAAAAGCCTAAAGATGCAAAAAGCCTTAGGCAAAGAAAGCGAGGCTGATTACCCTGCCACACTTGACGAACTCGGCAGATTACAGGTTGCGCAAGGTAAAGTCTCTGAAGCAGAGCAAACTTTTAAAAAAGCGCAAACTTTGAGAGAAAAAAACCTCAGTGAAAAACACGTAGATTTTGCAACTGGCCTCGATAGTCTTGCGTCTTTCTACATCACCCAAGAAAACTATAGTGAAGCAGACACTTTACTTACCAAAGCCATTGCACTTAAAAAAGAAAACCTAGGAACCGAACACGCTGCTTACGGCCATTCGCTCTACCTATTGGCAAAGTTAAAAGCAAAATTAAAAGCCTATGAAGATGCAGAAAAGCTTATGAACACCTCCTCTAAAGTAATAGCCAAATACTATGGCAGAGGTAGCTTTGAATATGCCAACGCCACCAAGGAAATTGCCGACCTTTATAAAATACAAGAAAAATACCCTCAGGCAATAAAACTTTACAGGCAATCGCTAAGTATTTTCGAAGGCATAGGAAAGGCAAAAAGTGCTTACACCGATGATATACACAATAGTATAAAAGAAGTAAACGAGGCACAGGAGTAAAACAAATGCGAATTACTATTTAAAAAAAAAGCCATTCTGAATTAGAATGGCTTTTTTTAATTTTCGCTTCGATATTGGAAAAAACAGGTACAGATTTTTGCTATTTTGGGCTTTCTTAAAGCTTTATACGCGATATTATATTTCCATAAATTGATTGTACTTTTCTCAGTACTTAATTAAATCTAAGGCAACTTGTTCTATCAGTAAAAATTATTTTGTATTTTAAATTGATTATATACAACCATCTCTCTAAAGCAATGGAACAAAGTAAAGCCAAACTTATTAAGCATGTAGAAGAAGCGCTAGAACTAAGCGGAATGAGACATTTTATCCATAAAGAAAGCTTTGACTTACTTAGTTATCCAGATAGCGAAAGTGAAACCTATGCCGATATGGATATTTTCGAGGACACCATACAAGAAATTACGAAACATGCCGAAAGTTATGTAGAGGTAGAGCCAATTTCATCAAGAGAGGCATACATTATCATGGAAGATTTTACCGATATTGTACATAATATCTCCAAACAAAGTGCCCTTATGCGCGCACTCAATAGGCCCAACCCTTTTAGGCAATTTAGGTATGCTTTAGAAGATATCGAGCTTTTAGATGAATGGTACGACTATAAAAATAATGCCTATAAAAACTTGGCTGTCAGGTGGGTAGAAATGTTCCTTGAAAAAGAGGAAATCAATATATAATGGATGCGTAAAGTAGCATCATTTTATTTATATTTTTTCAAAAAATCAAAACCATTTGCAAATAAAGAATATTTGCTAATATTTTCTCCAAATTAAAAGCCGCAGTATTTCCATAATAAAAAAAAACTTCTACAAGTACACTCCTTGATTAATCAAACCAGCACCTCCTAATTTCATGCTAGGCTCTTAGGGCAGCTTGTTATCAACTTAATAAATCAAATAATAATCGATAGATTTTTTATAAATTGCATTCCTTTTTTGAAAACAGTCTATAAAATCAAGCAATTGATTAACTATTTCTAATATTACATCGGTAAAAAAGCTGATTATAAAGAACCTTAACAGTTATGAAAATAGAAATTATGGATACCACCCTTAGGGATGGAGAGCAAACCTCGGGGGTGGCTTTTTCACCAACTGAAAAGCTTAATATCGCTAAGCTCTTATTAGATGAAGTAAAGGTAGATAGATTGGAAGTAGCCTCGGCAAGAATATCTGCTGGTGAGTTTGAAGGCGTAAAAAATATTGTTGCTTGGGCAGAGGAGAACGATAAAATAAACAACGTAGAAGTACTGGGCTTTGTAGATGGAGGCAAGTCTTTGGACTGGATGAAAGAAACAGGCGCTCAAGTAATGAACCTACTAACCAAAGGCTCACTGAATCATTTAGAAGGTCAATTAAGAAAAGATAAAGAAACCCACCTCGCCGATATTAAGCGAACTCTTGAATATGCAGCAAAACTTAACATTGATGTAAATCTTTATTTAGAAGACTGGTCTAACGGCATGCGCCGATCTCCTGAATATGTTTTTTATATGATCTCGGAACTTCAGCATGAGAACATTAGGCGTTTTATGCTACCCGATACTCTAGGAGTGCTCAATCCTTTTGAGTGCATTGAGTTTTTCAATGCCATTATCAAAGAATTTCCGCACCTGCATTTTGACTGCCACACACACAACGATTACGATCTAGCAGTGGCCAACGTAATGGCT
The DNA here is from genome assembly GCA_937129345.1 of uncultured Thalassovita sp. GTDB lineage: Bacteria > Bacteroidota > Bacteroidia > Cytophagales > Flammeovirgaceae > Chondrinema. The sequence continues at coordinate 4,168 of CAKZMZ010000350.1, forward strand.
GCCATTAAAGCCGGAGCCAAGGGCGTACACACTACCGTTAATGGCTTAGGAGAGCGGAGTGGAAATGCACCATTGGCAAGTGTTGTTGCGCTCATTCATGATCAATTAAAATTAAAAACTGCGGTAGATGAGAAAAAACTGAACAAAGTAAGTAAAATGGTAGAAGTATTTTCAGGTACAAGAATACCTGGTAATAAACCAATAGTTGGAGAGCATGTATTTACCCAAACATGCGGTGTACATGCCGATGGAGACAGTAAAGGCAATCTTTATTTTAATGATTTAACTCCCGAGAGATTTGGCCGACTAAGAAAATATGCCTTAGGGAAGACATCTGGCAAGGCAAGTATAAGAAAGAACCTAGAGGAGCTCGGCATAGAACTTAGCTCAGAAATCATGGATAAGGTCACTAAAAAAGTAGTAGAGCTTGGCGATAAAAAAGAAGGTATCACCACTGAGGACCTCCCTTACATCATTTCTGATGTAATGGGCAGCGAAATTATCAAAGAAAAAATAAGAATAAAGAACTACTTTGTTACACATGCTCATAATTTAAGACCAAATGCCACGCTTAGCATTGAGATAGAAGGCTCAGTATATGAAGAAAATTCCACAGGAGACGGACAGTACGACGCTTTTATGAAAGCCTTGCACAAAATTTATGAACGCTTGCAAAAACCACTTGCCAACCTAACAGATTACATGGTAACTATACCCCCGGGCGGAAAAACCAACGCTTTGGTAGAGACGGTAATCAAGTGGAGATTTAATGGGAAAGAATTTAAAACACGAGGGCTTGACTCTGATCAAACCTCTGCAGCGATCAAAGCCACACTAAAGATGATCAATTTAATTGAGCAGTAAACTTATTTTCTTACCATGGGGAAGATATTCCAAAGGTCTTAATA
>CAKZMZ010000351.1 GCA_937129345.1 uncultured Thalassovita sp.
TAATACATCCTCTGGCTTTAGGTATGCCACTAATAGAAAACTAGCGTTAATTACAGCTAATTCGATTGATAGAAATAATAAATCTATATACCGGCCAAACCTATAACCATTGCCATTCTCTCTAACAATATTGTCTATCGCAGCAGGTTTAACATGAGTAAAATTTTGTAAATAAGCCATCTATTTATCTTCTAATGAAGTTCTTTTCAAAACTTATTTAAAGCTATTACTTTTTTTTTACTCTAGTATATTCTATTATACCTACTTAAGATTTATTAACATGAAATAATTATTAAAAAGGAGACAATACTAATTTTTAGCTGCTCACCACAAAATAAGGATTCAATAGGTGTGCTTTGTTATAACTTACTTTTTCTTTGTCTTCATATTTTAATACGTTGCCACCTGCTTCTTCTACTATTATCTGTGCGGCGGCTGTGTCCCATTCCATAGTGGGGGCAATCCGGGGATAAATATGTGCATTGCCTTCTGCGATCAGCATGAACTTAAGTGAGCTGCCCATACTTACAATCTCTGGATTTTTGTATTTAGCAATAAATTTTTGTGTTTCTTCATTCATATGCGATCTTGAGCCCACTATCTTCAACCCCTCATCATTCTCATTGTAGTTTGCACAGGAAAGCTTTTTAGGACTGCCGCTTTCTTGGTTTGTATATGCACCATTGCCTTCAAGAGCCCAATACATTTTTTGGCTTACAGGTACATATACCACGCCTAATATCGATCTGTTTTTATGTATAAGAGCGATATTTACCGTAAACTCTCCATTTCTTTTTATAAACTCTTTTGTTCCATCCAATGGGTCTACCATCCAAAAATACCCCCAATTTTTGCGCTCTTCAAAAGGGATATCCCTTCCCTCTTCACTCAAAATAGGCAGTTCTGATTTTTCTAAGATAGCAAAAATAGTTTCGTGAGATATTTTATCTGCCTTGGTTAGTGGAGACCTGTCTTTTTTTATCTCTTCTCCGAAAGAATCTGAATTGTATACTTCAAGAATCTTTTCACCAGCCTTTATGGCAACTTCTTTAGCTTTTTCAAGCCACTCTTTTAAAAATTGATCTGTCATTAGTTCGGTTTTATATTAAAAAAGACAACTATCCCACTACCTTAAACTTATATTATCATGCCTGCTGCCACGGTTTCATTAGTAGATTCATCCACCAAAATAATACTTCCTGTATTTCTATTTCTTCTATAGCTATCTATAAAAAAAGGCTTGGTGGTCCTTATTTTTACCCTGCAAATGTCGTTCATGGTAATTTCCTTATCCTCTTCAAGTCTGTGTAAGGTATTTATATCAACCTTATAGAGTATCTCTTTAATCATGGCGCGCCCTTCATTAGAAGTGTGCTGAATGTAGTATTTAGCTCTTGGTATAGGTCCTTTCGGATTTAACCAACACAGCATGACATCTAAGTCTTGAGAAGTATCGGGCTGATTATTAGGTCTAACAATCATATCTCCTCTACTGATGTCTATATCATCTTCTAAGGTCATAGTTACAGACATGGGGGCAAAAGCCAAATCCAACTCTCCATTAAAAGTATCTATGGATTTAATTTTTGAGGTGAACCCAGAAGGCAATACCAATACATCATCTCCTTTCTTAAAAACGCCACCTGATATTCTTCCAGCGTAACCTCTATAATCATGAAACTCGTCAGAATGAGGCCTAACTACATATTGCACAGGAAAACGGCAATCTACATGGTTATGGTCACTGCCGATATGAATATTCTCTAACATGTAAAGTAATGTCGAGCCCTCGTACCAGTCCATATTTTTAGATTTTTCCACCACATTGTCTCCTTTAAGTGCACTAATTGGCACAAAGTGGATGTCGTTTACTTCCAATTTAGCAGCAAACTTGCGAAACTCAGTAACTATATCATCATAAACCTTTTGGTCATAATCCACCAAATCCATTTTGTTGACACATAAAATAATGTGTGGAATTTTCAACAATGAAGCGATAAAAGAATGCCTACAGGTTTGCTCCAATATTCCTTTTCTTGCATCTACTAAGATCAGAGCCATGTTTGCCGTAGAGGCTCCTGTAACCATATTCCTAGTGTACTGTATATGTCCTGGAGTATCGGCAATAATGAATTTACGTTTCGGCGTAGCAAAATATCTGTAGGCTACATCTATTGTAATCCCTTGCTCCCTTTCTGCCTTTAAACCATCGGTAAGTAGCGAGAGATCTACATGCTCTAGCCCTTTTCCCTTACTCGATTGCTCAACTGCCTCGAGTTGATCCTCAAAGATTGACTTAGAATCGTAGAGTAGTCTTCCTATCAATGTACTTTTCCCATCATCTACACTGCCGGCTGTAGTAAACCGGAGGATTTCCATGTTTGAATTATCAATTGACATAATTTCTCGGTTTTATGAGACGATTACTCGTCTCTAAGTTTTTTATCTTGTTTTAATAATTTTTTATCTATTGAATTTACTTGACGCCTTATCTTTTTAATATCTTCTTCTACTGGTAAATTTTCAGGTTTGATGCCTCTCTTCTTCAATAGTTCTCGGACATCCTTGTTATTTTTCACATGTTCTTTCGCTATTTCCTTTTCACCATAAAGGCTCTGACTATCAACATTAAAATTGGTGATTTCAGCCGCGAAATCTTTGGCTTTAATGGTAATTGTTGGTAAAAAGTCTGTCAAGTCTCTGCTCTTAGGGACACCCATAGACTCTTTGAGTTTTTTTGTTGGCTGCCCACCAAATAATGCCTTATTTCCCTTACTCCTAATTCTTCCAAAGCCTAAATGGTCAACCCCTCTCTCATAAATAGTTTTCGAAAGTTTGGTTTCTGTATCTACCAGTTTTTCTCGGGCTCTTATGCGCTCATCTAGCCTGATCCGCTCCTCAATAAGTTCTTGCTTTCTTGTTTTTAATGCGAAATAACTTTGAGCAAAAGCTATTGGCTCCTTTTTAGGATCACCGTTTTGAGCTATAATGTAGCAGGCATAACGGGTCAGCATAAAATCACGTACGATTCGAGTAGCTCCAGAACCAATTTCAACCATTTTGTTGAGCTCAACAAAATGGTCTCTAAGCTCCTCACCTGCATTTAAACAAGATTCCATCGCCTTATTGATAACCTTAGTAAAATTACGCCATTCGGTATAGCCCAGCATGACCTGTAGGTCACGGGCAAGCCAAACCTCAATATCTTCATAATAGGTTTTTATTTCCTCAAATCTTTCGCGTAATCTTTCTATTTTATCGCTATTCATATAAGGCTTTTTCCGTTAAAAGTATCCTTGTTTTTTTCTGTCCTCCATGGCTGTTTCAGAACGCTTATCGTCGGCACGGGTACCTCTTTCTGTTTCTCTAGCGGCTGAAACCTCAGCAATAATATCATCGATTGAAGACGCATTGGACAAAACAGCACCTGTACAGGTCATGTCGCCTATTGTTCTGAACCTCACTTGCATTTCAACTGGTTTTTCTGTGGGCTTCAGATTTAGAAATTCAGAATGACCTAATAATGAACCGTCTCTCTCAATTACTTTTCTTTTATGGGTGAAATAGATAGGTGGAATCTCGATGTTCTCTGCCTTTATATATTGCCAAATATCCATCTCTGTCCAGTTACTTATTGGGAAAACCCTAAAATGCTCACCCATTTGCTTTTTACCGTTAAACAAGTTCCATAGTTCCGGTCTTTGGTTTTTTGGATCCCACTGACCGAAATCGTCTCTATGGGAAAAGAATCTTTCTTTTGCTCTTGCCTTTTCTTCATCGCGGCGAGCCCCCCCCATACAAGCATCGAATTTATGCTCTTCTATGGTATCAAGTAAAGTTACTGTTTGGAGCGCGTTTCTACTCGCATAGAAACCGGTCTCTTCTTTTACTTTACCCTCATCTATTGATTTTTGTACGGAACCCACTATCAAATTGGCTCCGATTTCCTTCATTAAATTATCTCTGAATTCAATTGTTTCCGGGAAATTATGCCCTGTATCAATATGTACGAGTGGAAAAGGTATTTTAGCAGGATAAAAAGCTTTTCTAGCCAAATGTGTAACAACAATAGAATCTTTACCTCCTGAGAAAAGTAAAGCAGGTCGATCAAACTGAGCGGCTACTTCACGAATCACATAAATAGACTCTGCTTCAAGTTCTTGGAAGTTATTCAAATAGTAATTTTCCATAGGAAAGAGTTTTATAATAATTTCTCAATTACAAATTTAAAAAGTTTTTCGACGGATTCCTCTAACGATAATTGGTGTGTAGGTATAGTTATTTCTGGCTGGTCAGGTGCCTCGAAAGGAGAATCGATTCCTGTAAATTTAGTAATCTCCCCTTTTCTAGCTTTTTGGTATAGCCCTTTTACATCTCGCTGCTCACAAACTTCTAATGGACAATCTACAAAAACCTCAATAAATTCACCATCTTCTACTAAATTTCTTGCTGTTGCCCTGTCTTCTTTAAATGGAGATATGAAGGCAGTCAACACAATGGTTCCTGCATCCACAAAAAGTTTAGCCACTTCTGAAATCCTTCTGATGTTTTCCTTTCTGTCATCATCGCTAAAGGTCAAGTCTTTATTGAGCCCGCTTCTTATGTTGTCCCCATCTAATATATAAGTCTTTAGGCCCGCTTCATGCAACCTATATTCAAGTGCACTGGCTAGAGTAGATTTGCCTGAACCTGATAAACCGGTAAACCAAATCACAGATGGTTTATGCTTATAAAGCTTTGTCCTATCTGCCTTTTTGATTTTATGATCGTGCGGTATAATGTGTAATTTTTCACTCATTTTCTAGATATTATATCTCAAAGTTATAAATATTAAGCAAGTAACCGAGTAAATGATAGAAAGAGGGAAACCTATTCTGAAATAATCGGAAAATTTATAGCCTCCTGGGCCATATACCATTAGATTGGTCTGATAACCAATTGGAGTCATAAAAGCGCACGAGGCCGCGAAAGCTATAGCGACGTAGTAGGGTGTCCCGTCTACACCCATACTTGTGCACAAGCTATAAGCAATTGGAAACACAATGGAAACCGCAGCCGCATTTGTAATAAATGTAGTCAGCAGTACCGTCAGGGAGAAAATACCTATAAGCAGCCCTATATTTCCAAAAGGGAGAACCAATCCCATTAGGTAGTCGGCCAACAATTTAGCAGCGCCTGTCCCTATCATGGCATTGCCCACTGCTAATGCACAGACCAATATAGCTATTAGGTTGAAATCCATTTCTTTTCTTATGTCGGCTACGCTAAACAGTTTTAGACTTATCAAAAGGGTGAAAAGAATGAGTAAACCCATAAAAAGCTTTAGCAAACCTGCTATTATTAAAAATATAACAGCTGCCAAAGCCACTAAAAATAATCTACTTTTCAAAAAATTATCAGGTTCTGCACGCTGTATTTTAGAAATCACATAGAGTCCTTTTAAGACATCATTCCGTTTGTAAAAATCTTGGCCCGTGGTCAGTAATAATAAGTCTCCAACCTGCAGGCGAATGTCACCGATTTTACCCCTCATTCGTTCACCATTTCTGTGTATGGCCACGATTGCGGCATCGTAGTCATTCCTAAAATCAGAATCTTTTACAACCTTATCTGCCAAAGGAGAATTTGTGGGTATCACTACTTCTGTTATATCTAAATTATTACCGATGAAATTTCCATTTGGATTGGGCAATAGAAGGCCTTTGTTACTCTTGACCAACTCCACAATTTTTTTAGTATCTCCCGCGAAAATAAGCTTATCTTTTGCTAGGAGTTGCTCATCTGGTGCTACTGGAGATATCACCTTTTCAGACCGAATGATATCCACTAAATATACCCCTTTTAAATTTCTCAAATTAGCCTCACCAACCGTTTTGCCCTTAAGTTCAGAAGTATTAGCAATACGGGTCTCTACTAAGTACTCTCTGGCAGTTTCTTTAAATAAATCCAGTTTATCCTTATTGCCCGGTAGTAAGTGATAACCACCGAACAATATAAAAACAATACCTATCGCTGTAATCAATAATCCCAAATAAAGGAAATCCTCATAGGTAAGCAAGGGTAGGTTGTTTTGTTCAAGAAAGCCCAACATTACTAAATTGGTAGAAGTACCTACGACAGTAATCATCCCGCCCAAAATTGTAGCATAAGAAAGCGGTATCAACAACTTTGATGGCGGCACGTTCCGCTTTTTACCCCAGTCGTAAACATAGGGTGTCATCATGGCTACCATTGGCGTATTATTAATGAATGCAGAAACACCCGCCACAAAAGACATCATCGTCAACAAGAAGGATTTGGTAGAATTGGTTGCCTTAAAAAGGCCGTCGAATAAACGAGATATATTGAAGTTTTTTCTCAGTCCTGCAGAAATGAGCACTAGTAATACAATAGTTATTACCTGCTGATTGGCAAATCCCTGAAGAAATTTAACCGGTTCTAAGACACCTGTTACCAAGAAAATCATGACTGCTACTAAAAATAGTATTGCAGGCTTTATTACATCAGTAAAAAGCCCTATAATTAGTAAGCCTAGAGTAGATAAAACTATGAACTGATCAAATTCTGGCATTCAGTACAGTAATTTTTTTCACGATAGGATGCAAAGATGCTCATTAAATCAGAGCAGAGGAAGGGATT
>CAKZMZ010000352.1 GCA_937129345.1 uncultured Thalassovita sp.
TTTACTAAAATGTCTTTGAGCAATCAAGAGGAAGAAACCTATTTCACCTCATCACTCGTGAGAAAAAATGGCGATATTTTATTTGCAGGTACCAACGGAGTATACCACATCAAAAATAAAAGGCTAGAGCATTTGGTAGCTCCCGAAAGCTTAGAAAACCATAAAGTAAACTCCATTATCGAAGATAACAATGGCAGGGTTTGGCTAGGTACTGAAGGAGGCGGAATCTTCATTACTGAAAAAGAAGCCATCTCCAAAGAAGCCTTTGGCAAACTTACTCATTTAGATATAGCCAATGGCAAATTGGTCAATGATGTAGTCAATGTTCTGTACAAGGACCATAAAGGCCACGTCTGGATGGGCACTTCGGGCAATGGTTTGTTCAAATTTCCATTGGGTAATTTCTCTAAAAAACCTGTTAGCTACGAAGATGCTGAGCTGAGCTCGTCCAATGTATACTCCATTATAGAAGACAATGAAGGAAATATATGGGCAGGTACCGACCAAGGGCTCAACAAGTTGTGCATCATCCAGAATGATTTCGTAAATGTCAAAATCTATGGAGAGCAAGAAGGCTTTCATCCATTAGAGGTTTGCCATAACTCAGTAACCAAAGACAAACAAGGTCATTTATGGTTTGGTACTGTAGAAGGTGTGGTAAGCGTCGATCCTTCACAAGATGCATATTCGGCCAGTTTGCCAAGAGTAAGGATGGATGGCATTCAAGTGTTTTTCCAAGATGTGGCTTGGGAGGAATTTAGCGAACAGATAGATACCTACACTGGCCTACCCATAAACAGCGTAGCAGAATTGCCCAACGAAGAAAACCACCTTGTTTTTTTCTTTTCGGGAATAGATTACACCATCCCGTCTAAAGTTAGGTACCAATGGAAACTTGAGGGATTAGATAGAGAATGGACACCACCTTCTAGCATAAATGAGGCTATTTATCCGAATATTCCCCCAGGGAAATATACTTTAAAAATAAAGGCGATCAATGCGGCGGGGATCAGTATGGAAGAACCTTACACATTTAGCTTTGAAATTACCAAGCCTTTTTACCAAACAAGGGCTTTTATGTTATTTGCAATCGTGCTTTGCTTTGTGCTCGCTTATTTTTACTACAAAAACAGAGTGAACAACCTTAAGCAATATCAACAAAGGCTAGAGTTTAAAGTAAGGCAAAGGACCAAAGAAATTGAGGAGCAGAACGAAAAAATGCGCGCACAAAGTAAAAAGCTAAGTACTGCGCTCAGTGAAATCGACAAAAAAAACCAAGAACTTATTAAGGCATATAAAAACCAACAAAACAGTTTGGCCTATGCCAGTAAAATACAGAATGCTGTGATGTTTGCTGAAAATAACTTGGAAAAAAGCCTACCCGACGCCTTTATTTTTTCGCAGCCAAAAGAATTGGTAAGCTCTGATTTTTACTGGGCCAAAGAATATGAAGATCACATTTTTGTGATATTGGTAGATTGTACCGGCCACGGTGTACCCGGCGCCTTTCTTTCTATGATTGGCTTTGAGTACCTCACAGAAATAGTAGAGTTGATGAACGTGCACGACCCTGCTAAAATACTTACCCTCCTAAACAGAAAAATAAGTACGGCGTTGAGTCAATCTCAAGATAAGGAATTGGTAGACGGAATGGATGTAGCCATATGCCGAATCAATAAATTAAACAATACCCTTACTTTTTCGGGAGCAAGAAGGCCGCTGCATTATATAGAAAATGGTGAAATACACGTAATCAAAGGACATTTTTCTGGCGCAGGTATCAATCTGCAAGACCAAGAGCCCGACTTTAGAAATGTGCACATAAATTTAATGCCCGACACCAAAGTGTTCTTGTTTTCAGATGGCTATCCCAATCAGTTCAATAAAAAAGGCGAAAAATTTAAGATATCAAATTTTAAGAAATTGTTATTTGAAATAGCAGACATGGAAAACGAAGCCGAAAAGGTGGCAAAATTGAGTTTGGCATTAAACGATTGGATACAGGGCGGCGAGCAATTGGACGATGTTTTGGTCATCGGTTTCAGCTATTACAATGTAAACCTGTCCAAAAAGTCTGCGAAAAGTCCTGCCCGGCTAAAAAAAGCAGAGTAAATTTTAAGCCTTATTTTTTGTAATTAAGCATCAGTGGTCTAAATTCGGCGCCTGTTAAGATACGTGCAACTGCCCGACATGCTAAAAGCTGAAAACATCCAGAAAACATACGGAAACCTACAAGTATTGAAAGGCATCAGCCTTGACGTAAAAAAAGGAGAAATCATTTCTATTGTAGGCGCCTCTGGTGCAGGCAAAAGTACTTTGCTCCATATTTTAGGTACTTTAGACCAGCCTGATCAAGGCGACCTATGGATCAATGATCAAAAAGTAAGCGCATTGAACAGCAATCAATTGGCGCGTTTTCGCAATCAACACATTGGCTTTGTATTTCAGTTTCATAATTTGCTGCCTGAGTTTACAGCCCTGGAAAACATTTGCATGCCCGGTATGATCGCTGGCAAAGAAGAAAAGGAAATTAAGCCCCGTGCCGAAGAATTAATGGCCTTGTTGCGCATAGAACACCGAAAAGAACACAAACCCTCAGAAATGTCTGGCGGTGAGCAACAGAGGGCTTCTGTGGCAAGGGCGCTAATCAACAATCCGGCCATTGTATTTGCAGACGAACCCAGTGGTAACCTAGACTCCGCCAATGCAGACGAACTCCACGATCTATTTTTTAAGCTCAGAAAAGAGCTAGACCAAACTTTTGTAATTGTTACCCACAACAAATCTTTTGCTGAAATGGCCGATAGACAAGTGGAAATTAGAGATGGTAAAATCTAAATCCTTTTATTTGGTCTAGGTGTCATACACTTTTCAAAAAAACCATTCGTATTAATAAAATGTAGATTCGGAAAGCAAATCAATTCCATAAGTCCGTTTTTGGCATCAAGATTTTTTAAACTACAATTTTTTAAACTATGAACGCTAAAGAAAACCGTAATTTATCGAACTCTTTCACATTAGGCAGCAAATCGAAAGCCCCCGTATTTTTTATTGAAAAGGCCATGGGCTGGAAGGTATACCTCGACAAAATTTTGGCCGATGATAAATTGATTGAGCAGCTAGAAAGTATAGATTACCAGAAACAAGAGATTGATAAACATCACAATATATTAAAAGACTTGATCACTTCACTAGAAACCTATCATGTTTTGGTGGAGAGAAAAAAAGAAATTTCTAGAGCGAAAAATGAGGCCATAAATAAGCTGAACAGAGATTATGCATACCATAAAAACCTAGTGGTAAACTTATTTAATTTGCCCAGAAAAGTTATTGATCAGACCAAGGGCCCTACTATACAACTAGAAAATAATTGGATCAAAGAAGTTAAAAATTTTTATGCACAACTTGCAGAAAATGAATCGGCCATACATAAGCTCAAAGTATTAAACATTGAAGCGCACAATCTTAAAGCTCAACTAGACGCCCTTAACGAAATAGAAAATATCGTAAAAGATTTAGGAGGCATCAACGCTGAACTCAACCTAATAACAGAAGAAAATGCCACTAAAAAAGCAGCATTTAACAATTGGTTAAAAACCTTTAAAGAGGCCACAAAAACTGCTTTTGCAGGTAATTTAGAGTTAATGGAAAGATTGAGCTAATAAGCTTTGTAGAGCTCATTTTTTTGATGCAGTTGCACCAGATTTAAAGAATCAAACCATACCTGCAAAACCCATAAAAGCCATAGAAAGGATACCCGCTACTACCAAGGCGGCGGGTACACCTTTCATCCCTTCAGGCAATTCAGAAAACTCCATCCTTTCGCGTAGACCTGCGAATAAAACAATGGCCAAACCAAAGCCAAATGCACTGGCCGCGGCAAATACTACAGATTCTATCAAGTTAAAATCTTTCTGTATTACCAATAAAGCCACACCTAAAATGGCACAATTGGTAGTAATGAGTGGTAAGAATACGCCCAAGGCCTGATACATGGCAGGACTTACTTTTTTTAGAATGATTTCTACCATTTGCACCAAAGAGGCAATAACCAATATGTAAGCTACTGTCTGCAAAAAAGTGATACCAAATGGTTCAAGCACAAAGTGTTGTATCAGGTAAGTAACCAAGGTAGCAATTGTCATAACAAACATAACCGCACCGCTCATACCCAAAGCTGTTGATGACTTGCCCGATACTCCTAAAAAAGGACAAATACCCAAGAACTGAGATAGTATAATATTATTGATAAATATGGCCGAAATGATGATGATAAAATATTCCATGACCTTCTTTTTAATTATTAATGGTTGATTATTAGTGGTTAATTGCTTTAATCAAATTCTACTTTAGAAATTTATGATCAACAATTAAGCATTTACAATTTATCTATGCTGCAACTTTTTTACTTTTTCCTTTCTTCTCTTCCTCTCTTTTGTACCAGTTAACCAAGGCTACCAAAAAGCCAAGGGCAATAAAGGCACCGGGTGCTAGGACAAATACCAAAAGCCCGTCGCCAGGTATAAGTTTTACTCCAAATAATGATAGACTGCCTAACAATTCCCTTACAGCGCCGAGTAAAGTAAGTGCAAATGCAAAACCGAAACCCATTCCTAAAGCGTCTACGGCCGATGCCAAAACCTTATTTTTAGAAGCAAAGGCCTCTGCCCTGCCCAATACGATACAGTTTACCACAATCAAAGGAATAAACAAGCCCAATTGAGCGTGCAAGGCGGGTAAGTATCCTGCCATTACCAAATCCACTATGGTTACAAAAGAGGCAATGATTACTATAAAAGATGGAATGCGCACTTTATCAGGAATCAGGTTTTTGATCAAGGCAATAACCACATTTGACATCAATAGTACAAAAGTAGTAGCCAAGCCCATACCCAAACCGTTTATGGCCGTAGTGGTAACGCCCAATGCAGGACAAAGGCCTAGCAAAAGACTAAATACGGGATTCTCTCTAATAAAACCCTTAAGAAAATTCTCTCTGTTATCTATCTGCTTTTTCATGGTAGTTCTTTTAGATGTTTAGTTGTTATCTGCCAACTGCTGCCAAGTAGCTTGTGCCTTGACAATGGCCTCACAAACAGCCCTTGAAGAGATGGTCGCCCCTGAAATCGCATCTATTCTGCCTCCATCTTTTGTAACTTCAGGCTCATCCAAGAGTCCGATAAATTGTTCTCTAAACTGTTCAGCGCTAATTTTCGAACCTAGTCCAGGCGTTTCTTTGTGCTCTAGTACAGCGTATTGCGTTACTTTCCCCTGTTGATCCATGCCTAACATGATCCAGATATCTCCACTATATCCTTTTGATGAATAAGTTTTGATGGCATGCCCGAGCACTTGTTCTCCTTTTATTACTGGATAGAAAAGTAGGCTATCGCTGCTTTCTGGTATTGGCAGCTTAAACTGAGCCGCTATTGGGTCATTGTCGAAACCGGGCAATACTTCGTTTATGGCCTTTTTCTGCTTCTCTAATTGTGCTTTGGCAATGGGTTCTTTGGTTAGCTGATACACAAAGCCTAAGGAGGCAGATGCCGCTAATGTTACCACCGCTAGCGTAACAAACATATTGATGAAAGATGATGAGCGCTTTTTCATGTCTATTTCAATTTTTTTTGGTTGAATTGCAAGAGACTCCAAATAGAGCATCAAGCAGTAACCGCTTTTTTATTGCTTTTGCCAAAGCGATGCGGTTTAATGTATTTATCTATCAGTGGTACAAAGGCATTCATAATCAAGATTGCAAAAGAAACACCCTCGGGATAGCTTCCGAAGCTTCGGATCAAGACCGTGATCAGGCCAATGCCGATACCAAATACTATTTGCCCTTTGATCGTAACCGGAGAAGTTACATAGTCGGTGGCCATAAAAATGGCGCCCAGCATCACACCTCCTGTTAACAAATGGAACAGAGGATTAAGGTAATGGGTAGGATCCATCAACCAGAAAATTCCACTAAAAACTGCTACAGAAGCCATAACACTTACTGGTATATGCCAAGTGATTATTTTCTTGTACAGCATGTAAAACATACCTAGCAACAAAGCCAAGGCAGATATTTCTCCAATAGAACCTGCCTGTAGGCCTAGAAACATATCACTGTAAGCAGGTGCTTCTTGCAATACCGCAGGTATGTAGCTGCCTTGCATCATGGCTTCTTTAAGCGTGCCTAGAATGGTAGCCCCTGTTGTGGCGTCGACTTCAAAAAAGCCTGCACCTGCCAAAGGCCAACTGGTCATCTGCACAGGAAAAGAGATGAGCAAGAATACACGACCTACTAAAGCTGGATTAAAAGGGTTGCCCCCTAAACCTCCAAAAGACATCTTACCAATACCAATTGCCACGATAGCACCAATGACCATAATATACCAAGGTAGGTTTGAAGGCACGTTAAAGGCCAGAAGAATCCCTGTAATGATTGCAGAGCCATCTGTAACATCAGGCACTTGTTTTAAAAGGTATTTGACGATGAGGTACTCAACTGCTATACATGAGGCCACAGCTACAAAAGTTACATAAATGGCATTGATGCCAAATACATAGAAAGACATCAGTAAAGCAGGAAGCATGGCAATGATCACCCCAAACATAATCTGTTTAACAGACTGCTGTTGGTGAATGTGGGGAGATGGTGATACTGTCAGTAATTTCGCGTTCATGGCTTTAAGTTTTCTTTTTGTCCGCTTAGTTTTTGCTTTTTTCTTTTTTTACCAATGATTTTCCTAAGCGCATGTAATCTAATACTGGTCTGTTGCTAGGGCATTCAAAAGAACAGGAACCACATTCTATACAGTCCATAAGCCTTTCTTCTTCGGCTTCTTTTAAATCTCCTTTTTTGGTAAGCAACATTATATAGAAAGGCTCTATGCCCATAGGGCAGGCTTCTACACATTTGCCGCATCTTAGGCAGCTATACACCTTTTCCCTCTTTGCCTCATCATTAGGAATGAGCAAAATACCTGAAGTCGCTTTAGCCACCGGTACATCTATGGAGTTGAGCGCCTTGCCCATCATAGGCCCACCACTTACTACCTTGCCTGTATCTTCAGGCAAGCCACCAACTGCTTCTATCAAAGCAGATATGGGTGTGCCAATTCTTACCCAGAAATTTGCTGGGTTTTGAACCGATTTGCCCGTAACGGTTACAATACGTTCGATCAAGGGCTTATTTTTTTGCACGGCTTGATAAACTGAATAAACCGTCCCTACATTTTGTACAACTGTACCTACATCAGCAGGTAATCCGCCTGAAGGCACTTCTCTCTTCAATAATGCTTGAATCAACTGTTTTTCGCCACCTTGAGGATATTTTACCTGTAGCTCTTCAATACTGATTCCTTCATAATCCACTGCTTTTTGTCGCAACAAATCAATCGCATCTTCTTT
>CAKZMZ010000353.1 GCA_937129345.1 uncultured Thalassovita sp.
CAAGTTCTTGTAGACTACTTAAAGCATCTTTTACCAGTAAAATGCGCTCATCTTCAGCTGCTACTGCTGCATCATCTACCACGGCATAGGCAGCGCCTTTTTCTAAGGCTGAGGTCGCAAAACGATTGCCATCAAAATTGGCCCCTTTAAGGGCAAAAAAAATAGAGCCTTGCGTTATCTTGCGGGTATCGGTGCTTACTTTAAGTTTAGATTGAAGATATAATTGGTATAGGTTCTCAATATGCATATTTTAAGATAGCTTTAAGCGTATTTTATTTTGGGCTGTTGGGCAGACAATTAAGTTTGTTTTTAGCTTGTAACAATTACAGTTGGCAATTAGGAGCATAGTTGGACTTTGACCAAGCATTGGCTCTGACTTTTTACATTTTATACTTGATTAATCGTTATTTAACAACTCCAAATATAAAGGAAATCTGCCGATGTCAATCATTCGCATAGAAACCACACAAAATGTTTTTATTGAATATGAAGCAGGAAGCCTAGGCGATCGCATTGTAGCTTGGCTTATAGATTTTTTTGTATTGTTTGCATATACGTTTATCATTTTTGCCATATTGGGTACTTTAGAGATAAAAAACGAATATTGGTTCATTATTTTCGTTGCACTGCCTTGGTTTTTGTACGATTTACTTGCCGAGATTTTTTTTCAGGGCCAGTCAGTAGGTAAGGCACAAATGAAGCTAAAAGTGATTGCACTAAATGGAAAGCAGCCGAGCATAGGCAAATACTTACTCCGCTGGATTTTTAGACCTATAGATATGCTCCTGCTTGGGCCTGGATTGGTAGCTATTTTAGCGGTTCTTGGCAGTGGTAGAGGGCAGCGGTTGGGCGATATGGTGGCGGCTACATCGGTGGTGAGTACAAGAAAAAAGCACAGGCGCAAAGCAGTGGCCATCCCAGATTTGGAAGAGGATTACGAGCCCGTTTTCCCCGAGGTATCTTTACTTTCTGACAGGGACATTGCCATTATAAAAGAAGCTATTGCCGCCTATAAATTGGGTGAGCCCAATGCACCAACACTAATGGCAGCTGCCAAGGTTAAGGAAGTGCTCCACATAGAACATGATTTGCCGCCCTTACGCTTTCTCAAAACCATAGTGAAAGATTACTATCATTTGGCGGGGTAGACACATGAAGATGAAAATGGAAAGTTTTATCTAGAAGTTGTTTAAAGTTTTAGGTTATAAGGCGAAATAGACCATTTGCAGCTTAACA
>CAKZMZ010000354.1 GCA_937129345.1 uncultured Thalassovita sp.
AGCAAGCCAAGGAGAACTATAAAATACAAGTAGAGCAATCTCGAGCAAAAATGACAGAAGCCTACATTAACTTAACTGAGCAAAAAAGTGAGGTACGGTTCTTAGATGAATTGTTGGCTAAGTTTACCATAAAGGCTCCACAAGATGGAATGGTGATTTATACCCGTTCTTGGAATGGTAACAAAGTGCGCGAAGGTTCCTCTATCTCTACTTGGAACCCCGAGGTAGCCACCCTGCCCGATTTAAGCACCATGCTTTCAAAAACATTTATCAATGAGATTGATATTATGAAAATAAAGAAAGGGCAGGAAGTAAAAATTGGCTTAGATGCCTTTCCCGATAAAAAATTGTCGGGCTCGGTTACCAATGTGGCCAATGTAGGTGAGCAAAAACCTAACTCAGATGCCAAGGTCTTTGAAGTAACCATAAAGGTTAATGAGTCAGATACGACTTTAAGGCCGGCCATGACTACAAGTAACCTAATAATAGCCGATGTGGTGGAAGACGTGTTGTTTGCCCCGCTTGAGTGTTTTCATAACCAAGGCGATTCCGTCACTTATGTTTTTATGAAAAATGGGCTCGATATTACCAAGCAAGAGGTTTTACTTGGCAAAACCAACGATAACGATGCGGTAATAGAACAAGGACTTAAAGAGGGTGACATGCTTTTTCTCTCAACCCCAGAAGGTATGGAAGGCGAAGAAGTGAACAGATTGGAAACTGTGCCTCAAATTGCTGAGAAAAATGAAACAGACTGATAAAAAACTTATAGACCGCTATCTTGCAAACTTCTATATCGCACTAGAAGCCCTTTTGGCAAATAAGTTACGTACTTTACTTACGGCATTAGGGATTATTTTCGGTGTTTCTGCGGTAATTGCTATGCTGGCTGTGGGCAACGGTGCACAGCAAGAAGTACTAGAACAGATAAAACTGGTCGGGGTCAATAACATAGTGATTACGCCCATAGTAGAGCAAGTAGAAGAAGAAGTAGAAGATGTGGAGTATGCCAATACCGAGAAAGTACAATTCTCTCCAGGTTTAACGCTTCAAGATGTACAAAATATTCAAGAGACCTTGCCCTCTGTATCAGAGATAAGCCCTGAGATCATTCTCGAAACTACACTTATCACCAATGGTAAAAGACGCTCTGCAAAATTGGTGGGCATTCAGCCTTCCTATTTTGATATCTACAATTTTACCCTTGCAGAAGGCAGTATGTTCAACGAGCGGCAGCTAAAGTTTGGTGATCAGGTTTGCATTATTGGCCGAGGCATACAATCTCGATTTTTTAGCAAGGCAGACCCCATTGGCAAATACATTAAATGTGGTCCACATTGGCTCAAGATCATTGGTGTAATGGAAGAGCGCTTAGTTTCTCAATCGAGTATATCTAAGCTTGGTATCAGAGACTTTAACATGGATGTTTACACGCCTATACAAACTGTACTGACCAGGTACAAGAACAGGGCTTTGGTAACCGCAGAAATGATCAAGCAAAATGCATCTAGCAGGCGTTTTAGTTTTTTTGGTGGAGGTGACGATTCTGAAAATCAGCGTCCCGTAGATAAAAATTACCATCAATTAGATAAGTTGGTAATACAGGTTGAAAAAACAGAGTTGCTCAATGCCTCAGCAGATGTAATTGCCCGGATGTTAGAAAGAAGGCACTACGGTATGATTGACTATGAGATTACCATTCCGGAGTTATTGCTTAAACAACAACAGCGTACTAAAGATATTTTTAACATAGTGTTGGGAGCCATTGCAGGTATTTCGCTCATAGTTGGGGGCATAGGCATCATGAATATTATGCTGGCCTCAGTTTTAGAGCGGATCAAAGAAATAGGCCTTAGGATTTCTCTAGGCGCCAAAAAGACAGATATCGTCTTGCAGTTTCTTTTTGAGGCAGTTCTGATCAGTTTATCCGGAGGTTTATTGGGTGTTATTTTGGGAGTTTCTCTAGCCTATTTAATAGCTTCTATAGCAGAAATACCAACCATTGTTTCGCCTGCTTCTATAGCAGTATCATTTTTGGTGGCAGCTGGTGTTGGGCTTATATTCGGGATTACTCCTGCTAAAAGAGCCGCTGATCAAGATCCAATTGCTTGCCTCAGATATGAATAGATATTTTTTCCATTTTTTTCCATTTAATTTATTCGATTACTTTTCATGAAATACATATTACTCTGCTTTACTATCTTAGGGATGGTTGCTAGTGTACAACCGACTATTGCCCAAAAAAAATACAATTTAAATCAGGTAATAGATTTGGCCAAACAAAATTCTCTGGGTTCTATACAGGCTGAGAACCGAAAAGAAAACCGCTTTTGGCAGTACAATAGGTATTTGTCTAATTACAGGCCCCAATTATTGCTTTCAGGGGAGTTGCCCAACTTTAATAGAACAATTTCTCCTATTACGCTGCCAGATGGGTCCGAACAATTTGTGGCAAGGAGTTTTGCGCAATCTAGTTTAGAATTAAGCGCTTCTCAGGTTTTAAGTGCTACAGGCGGCCGCTTTTTCGTGAGTTCTCAACTTCAACGAATAGACCTTTTTAACAATGATAATGTGTCTTATGCAGCTGATCCGCTAGTTATAGGCTTTGTTCAACCAATATTTAATTTTAATGATCTAAAGTGGGATAAAAAGATAGAGCCTATCAGATACGAGGAATCTATTAAGCAATATAATGAAGAGTTTGAACGGATTGCTTTGAGAGCATGCGGATTGTATTTTGATTTGCTTTTGGCGCAGGTATCTAAAGATATAGCCAATACCAACAGAGTAAATAACGATACCATCTATAGAATTGCAGAAGGCAGGTACCAACTTGGTAAAATAGCAGAAAATGAACTGCTTCAATTAGAATTGGGTTTGGTAAACTCTCAACAGCAGGTAAGGCAGGCCGAATTAGATTTAGAGACGGCCATGTTAAATCTTAATACTTTTATAGGTAATCCTGAAAATGAAAATATTATTATAGAAGAACCAACCGATATACCAGAGTTTACAATTAATACAGAAACTGCCATTGCCGAAGCAAAAAAAAATAGACAACAATATTTAAACTTTAAACGGCAGAGACTAGAGGCAGAAAGAGATGTGGCACAAGCAAAAGGAGAAAGTGGCCTAAATGTGGACTTATTCGGTAGGTTTGGTCTAACACAACAAGCAAATAATTTACCCGATACCTATGTAAACTTACAAGATCAACAAAGGATAACCTTAGGCTTTGATATACCTATCTTGGACTGGGGCAGGCAAAAGGCAGCAATTAGAACAGCTTTAGCCAACCAAGAGTTGGTAAATTCTACTGTGGAACAAGAAGAAATAAACTTTGAGCAGGAAATATATGTTCTAGTTAAACAGTTCGAAATATTAAGAGCACAATTAAAAGCCGCTATTATAGCAGACAGGGTGGCTCAAAAAAGATATGATATCTCGCAACAAAGATATTTAGTAGCAAAAATTAGCATCATAGACTTAGTGACTGCACTAAGAGATAAAGATGAAGCGAAGCGTAATTATTTACAGTCCCTGGCAGAGTTTTGGGATGCCTATTACACCATCAGAATGCTTACGCTTTACGACTTTGAAAGAGATGAGAAGATTACATATTAGCGAAGGGCGGGGTTAAAAATAGATTAGGGGTAATCATAATTAAGTAAGGATACGGAAGGTATTTTATCTTTCTGATTCGCATACTGTTACCCGTTCTTCCTAATATGTTTACTCAACCAATCCCCCCTATTTACCTGAAAACGCCCAAATAAGTCGTTTTTCTTACAACCCCTCTTTAAAGTGTACCCAGCCTTGTGCCTGTATATCTACCACCTGCTCGGCGCGTGTCTGTAATTTAATGCCCTCAATTTTCTTATCCATGTAACCTATAAAGCTAATGTCTTTATGGGTTTTTATTTTTTCGAAGTCTTGCTGAGAGATGGTAAATAACAGCTCGTAATCTTCTCCGCCATTAAGGGCACAGGTAGTTGGGGACAGTTGCTCAAACTCGCTGGTAAGCGTTTCTAACATAGCTTTTTCAACTGGTATTTTGTCTTCGAAGATGGCCACGCCTAAGCCAGAACTTCTGCCAATATGCATCAACTCAGAGGCCAAACCGTCAGAGATATCTATCATGGCAGTTGGCCTGATATTTAAATCCCTAAACTCATGTACGATATCCATGCGTGCTTCAGGCTTCAGTTGTCGCATTACCACATATTCATACTGATCTAATTTAGGCTGCATCTTTGGATTGGCGAGGTACTCTTGCTTTTCTCTCTCTAAAATTTGTAGGCCTACATAGGCACCGCCCAAATCTCCGGTAACGCATACAATGTCTTTATCTTGGGCGCCATTTCTGTAAGTTATTTCTTCTGTTTTTGCCTCGCCAATAGCCGTAATAGAAATGACCAAACCGCTGCGAGAAGAAGTGGTATCTCCGCCAACCAAATCTACTTTGTATTGCTCACAAGCAGTAAAAATACCTTCGTAAAGAGCGTCTATTGCCTCTTTAGAAAAACGATTGCTCAGGCCAATATTTACGGTTATTTGTTTGGGAATGGCATTCATGGCGGCAATGTCCGAGATATTTACTATCACAGACTTATAGCCCAAATGTTTGATGGGCACATAGCTCAGATCAAAGTGCACGCCCTCTAAGAGCATATCTGTAGTCACTACCTTAACCTTATCGCCTGCATCTATTACAGCAGCATCATCGCCTATGCCTTTGAGCGAATCAGGATGGTACAAAGTAGTTTTGTTTTGTATCTCTTTTATGAGGCCAAATTCGCCCAGTTCGTTCAATTCCGTTCTTTTCATGGCTAATGTGAATTTATTGTTAACAAACAATAATGAATAAAATAATTCGAAACTTCTTATTTACTTGTCAGGTATGTACATTTGAAAACAGGCTTAGAGCCTTTTAGAAGATAAATCAAATACAACTATATCATGAAACTGAAACTACTGCTCATAGCTAGTTTACTTATCGCGTTTCTCGTGTCGTCATGTGCGCGTCCTGAATGCAAAACCCGAAAGGCAAAGCTAAAAAGGAAATATTACAACAGCTTACAGTATAGATAATAAAATAAATAAGATGATGGCTATAGCCTAGCCTGCTAATCAATAGTAACTTTTTAAATTAAAAACCATGAGCCAGTCATTAAAACACGAAGAAATGTTCTATTCGGCTGATTTAGATATTAAAGATGGCCGATTTGAAGCTGCTGTACATAAGTTGGAAAGCATTATAAGCGAGAACCCAAAATTTGGGAAAGCTTACAACCACTTAGGCTGGCTCTATGAGACCAAGTTTAAAAACTACAAACTGGCTGAAAGGTATTATAAACTGGCTTTAGAAAATGCGCCCAATTATGTTGCAGGCTATACCAATTATGCCATATTACTTTCTACACTCAGTAAGTTTGATGAACTCAAAGTCCATCTAGACAAAGCCATGGAAGTGCCCGGTATTGACAAAGCCACTATTTACAACGAATATGGCATTATGTACGAGCAGCAAGGGCAGTTTAAAAAAGCGATAGAATACTACCGAGATTGCGCCAAACGTACACTTAACAAAGATACCATGAATCGCGCTTTAGATTCTATTGAGCGCTGTAAAGCAAAGCAAAAACTATAGAAATAGTTCTAGATTTTTAAGGTGCTTTTTAGATTAAGTTAATACGATAGTTTTCTGAATTTACACAAACTTTATTATCTTATGTGTTTATGGAAACTATGTAAATTTTATGAGCGACATCCCTTACAAAGATCCCAGACCTTTAGCTCGGCATAAATGGGTAAAAAAGCATAGAAAAGTAGAGCCAGTACTTTTAAATAACACGCAAGCAACACAAAATAAACCCCATGCAAGAATAAGGGAGTTGAGTGTGGATGCTGGTATTGAAACGTACAATGGCGAATGGAGTGAAACACAAGCGTCTCATTTATTACGCAGGACCTTATTTGGCATAAAAAAAGAAGAGCTAAGGCATTTTAGCAATCTCACGCTTTCTCAAGCTGTAAAAGAACTTTTAAAGGATTCCCCCAAACCTGAACCACCTGTAAATAATTATAATGACCTTTCAGCAGACATTGAAGACCCTCATGTTGCAGAAGGCGAAACTTGGGTAGAAGCCCCTTATTCCAATCAAAATGAGGCAAATAGAATCATTTCACTTAAAAGCTGGGTAATCAATAATTTTCTTACTCAAGAAGCGACCATTCATGAGAAAATGATCCTCTTTTGGCATAATCTACTAGTAACACAGTCTTGGGATGTGTTTGTGAGTAAAACCAGCTACCAGTACTTTGAAATGTTACGTGAGCACGCACTGGGAAACTACAAAGCAATGATCAAGGCATTGACACTCGATCCGGCCATGCTTCTTTTTTTAAATGGCACACTGAACCACAAAGATGCACCCGATGAAAATTATGCCAGGGAACTACAAGAATTATTTTGCATAGGCAAAGGTCCTAATTCCAAATACACAGAAAGGGATGTACAGTTGGCGGCTAAGATTCTTACCGGTTGGGTAATCAATTGGGATGATGATATCATGAAAGAGGGCAGAGCTGGCACTTACTTTTTCCCGCCTATACACGATACAAGCGACAAAGAATTTTCAGAATTTTATGGTAATAGAGTAATTGAAGGCCGGTCAGGCGAGAGAGGGAAAGAAGAGTTGGATGAATTGCTTGATATGATTTTTGATAATGAGGAAACCGCCTATTATATCTGCCGCAGAATTTATACTTTTTTTGTCTATGGGGAAATAGATGCCAATACAGAAGAAAGAGTGATCAAGCCATTAGCTAAAATTTTTAGGGAAAGCAATTACGAAATAAAACCTGTACTTGAGGCTTTGTTTCAAAGTGAGCATTTCTTTCACCCACTTAACCAAGGCGCTCAGGTAAAAAACCCTACTGATTTACTTCTAGCCGCTTGGCGCACTTTTGAAATGCCCACAGAATTGGACGACTCTTCAAAAACTACACAACTCCATATTTCTATGTTGTGGCAAATGGCAAATATGGGTATGGAAATCGGCGATCCTCCTAGTGTAGCAGGATGGCCCGCATACTACCAAGCGCCTCAATTCGACCGCTCTTGGATCACAACAGATACTATTACCAACCGAGCAGCCATTACAGATTCTATGATATTTTGGGGATTTTGGGTGAACCAACAAGTACAAGTAAACATCGATTTCTTAACCTTTTTGAAGGCACTCGATAAGCCAGACGACCCTAATGAATTGCTCAAAGAAGTAAGCACTCTACTATTTGGCTATCCTGTTTCAGAGGCAACCTTGCAAAGTCTCAAAGGGATTTTGTTGTCTGGGCAACAGACCGACGGCTATTGGACCAATGCTTGGACGCTCTACAGGAAAGCACCTGACAACGAAGAGTATAAGCTTGCTGTAGAAAATCGCTTAAAATCTACTTTTCAGCGTTTGTTGCAACTCGCAGAAAATCAACTCATCTAGTCTTATCACAATGATGTAGCAACATCATTTACAAAATCTAAAAATATGGAAAGAAGATCTTTTCTTAGGCATTTAACACATTCAGTTGCAGTTCCGGGGTTTCTTAGCGCAGTTGGGTTGCCTTACCAAGCAAAGGCGCAAATAAGCAAATTGTTACAAACTGCCAATGAGTCAGGTAAAGTACTGGTTATTATCTACTTGCAAGGCGGTAACGATGGACTCAATACGGTAATTCCGCTAGATCAGCTTTCTGCACTGAATAACTTGAGGCCTCATGTGATTTTACCCGAAAACAAAATATATAAACTGAATAATACAGAAGTTGGCTTGCATCCCTCTTTAACAAATTTCGCCTCTCTTTTTGCTGAAGGCAGGCTGCGAATCGTTCAAGACGTAGGGTATCCCGAGCAAAACTTTTCCCATTTTCGCTCTACAGATATTTGGATGAGTGGCTCCGATGCTGATCAAGTGGTTAACTCTGGTTGGACAGGCAGATATTTAAGCAGAGAGTTTCCCGAATATCCCATTGGATTTCCGAATGAGACAGCGCCCCATCCGCTTGCAGTAGAATTGGGTAATGGCTCTTCTCTTATGTTTCAAGGCCCAGCGGCTTCTATGAGCATGGTCATCAACAATCCTGACGATTTTTACCGTTTGGTAGCTAACCAACAAGCTCCAGCCCCCAATACTTTAGCAGGCGAACGCCTAAAGTATGTGCGTTTAATTGCCGAGCAATCTCAGAAATATGGTAAAGTGGTTACCGAAGTAGCAAGAAAAGTAAATGATCAACGCGAGTACCCACAAACCAGACTTGCACAGCAACTTAAAATCGTGTCAAGATTAATTGCTGGCGGTTTACAAACCCCGCTATACATGGTAAGCTTGGGCGGATTTGATACACACGATGCCCAAGTAGAAAACTACGACCATACCAAGGGGGAACATGCAGATTTGCTCAAAACGCTTGATGAAGCCGTAATGGCATTTATGCGTGACCTGCGAAAGCAAAAAACAGATGATAAAGTAGTTGGAATGACTTTTTCAGAGTTTGGAAGAAGGGTGGTCTCTAATGCCAGCTTAGGTACAGACCACGGCTCAGCAGCTCCTATGTTTTTCTTC
>CAKZMZ010000355.1 GCA_937129345.1 uncultured Thalassovita sp.
TAGCAACTTTGCCGATCACCTCAAACAAAACTTTCAAGGTTACGATGCCTGGATAATTAGCGCGGGACTAGAAGCATTGAAGCATATCAGACTGCGCGCTTCAAGAAGAATCACGCTCTTTAATGGTTCTTTAGAGTGTAAATTTCTCAAATTTGAAATGTATAAGGGCAGTAAAAAAGCAAATAAGTAAATCTGCGTAACCTTACAGGTCAGGATGCTGTTTTCAATTTACTACTTATTTTTGGAAGAATATTTTTTAATCGATTACAGCATTAACTGTTTATGAAGAGAGATTTACGACAGTGCTTTTTTCTAATTTTAGCTTTTTCGCTTGCAGGAATTTCATGCCAAACCTCAAGCGAGTTCCCCCAATTTGAGCTGATCAACGGGGAGAAAGTAGGCATTGAGTTTATTAATAAAATCACCGAAAGCGATACGCTGAACCCCGTATTGTATGCCTATATTTATAATGGAGCTGGCGTAGGCATCATCGATGTAAACAACGATGGGCTAAAAGATCTTTATTTTGCTGGCAACCAAGTATCTGGCAAGCTTTATATAAACAAAGGTAATCTCGAGTTTGAAGATATTACCGAGGCCGCAGGCCTAATTACCGATAGATGGTGCACAGGTGTCGCTATTGTGGATATCAATGCTGATGGTTTGCAAGACATTTACCTTTGCGTGGCCGATAAAAACTATACAGATCAAGGCAGAAATCTACTCTACATCAATAAGGGTGATAATACTTTTACAGAAAGTGCCGCTACTTTTGGTTTAGACGACCCTATGTACAGTACACAAGCGGCCTTTTTAGACTACGATCTAGACGGAGACTTAGATTTATACCTATTAAACAATGGTATAGAAGACATACCGCCCAATAATACGCGACCTATCAAAGCAAACGGATCGGGTATTAGTACAGATAGGCTTTACAAAAATCTTACTGTAGAATGCAGAGGCATAGGTAGTGATACCTTAGACTGTTCTAAGCAATTTGTAAATGTGTCAAAAGAAGCAGGTATTTTAATTGAAGGTTATGGCCTGGGCGTGGCTGTGTCAGACGTTAACCAAGACGGCTATCCAGATATTTATTGCGCTAACGACTTTATTACCAACGATTTGCTTTGGACCAACAATGGCGATGGCACCTTTACTGATAAAATAAAAGAGTATACCAACCAAACCACCTACAATGGCATGGGCGTAGACATTGCAGATTTCAACAATGACATGCTGCCAGATATTGTAGAGATGGACATGCTGCCCGAAGACAATCAGCACACCAGAACCATGCTGATGCCCATGAACTACGACAACTATGAAATAAAACTGAATATGGGCTACCACCCGCAATTTGTGCGAAATACGCTACAGTTAAATATGGGTAATGGACAATTTGGCGAAATAGGTAGGCTGGCAGGAGTGCATAGAACCGATTGGAGTTGGGCACCTCTTTTTGTAGATATGGACAACGACGGTCTCAGAGACCTATTTATCTCTAATGGCTACGGCAGGGATGTGACCGATTTGGATTTTGTGGTATATGGTATGCAGTCAGGCTCATTTAACAAACCTAAGATCACCGATAAGGAAGAATACGAGAAGATGAAGCAATTACCTGGTATCTTCTTGCATAACTACTTTTACAAGAACAACGGGGATTTGACCTTTAGCGACAAATCCTTTGCTTGGGATTTGGGTACGCCCAGTTATTCTAATGGAGCGGCCTTTGCAGATTTAGATAATGATGGCGATGTAGATTTTGTGGTCAATAACATTAATGAGCATCCTTTTATTTACAGAAATAGAGAAGAGGAAAAAAAGCCTGCCAAAAAGAAAAATTATTTAAGAGTGGCCTTGCAAGGTAAAAAATTGAGTCCAGATGGATGGGGCGCAAAAATTAAGCTCACTGCAGACAGCTTGTCCTTATTTCATGAACATTATGCCATAAGAGGTTACAAATCTACTGTTGAAAATACCGTGCATTTTGGTTTAAAAGACGAGACTGAAAATATTACATTGGAAGTGCTTTGGCCCGATGGAAACCGTCAACGCTTGAATAACTTAGATGCCAACCAAACAATTGTAGTCGATTATAAGGATGCTAATGAGACAGATGCCGAGAGCCTAAGTCCTATAGTAAATGATCCTTTATTCAGTAAAACGGAATCAGACTTTGTACCTGCGTTTAATCACAAAGAAAACGATTTTATAGATTTTAAGGTGCAACCCCTACTACACCAAATGAACTCTCGAACAGGTCCGGGTATGGCAGTTGGCGATGTAAACGGAGATGGCTTAGCCGATTTTTTTATTGGTGGAGCTACCAACCAATTAGGGCAGCTTTTTGTACAACAAGAAGGATTTACCTTTGAAGAGAAAACATTGGATGCCGAAGCCATCAAAAAGGAAGACACAGGTTGCCTATTTTTCGATGCAGACAGCGACGGCGATCTAGATTTGTACGTAGCAAGTGGAGGTGCCTTATTTTTTACAGATGGAGAATTTAATGAGGTATATCAAGACCGCTTGTATTTAAACGATGGCGAGGGCGATTTTTCACATGCACAAGACGCGCTTCCTAAAATAAATGGTAGTGCCTCAGGTGTTTATGCAGCCGACTATGATCGAGATGGCGACCTAGATCTTTTTGTGGGTGGACGCATTTCTCCCAAGGAGTATCCAAAACCAGGGAAAAGTTATCTTTTAGAGAATGAAGGCGGAAAGTTTAAAGATGTGAGTAGTGAGATAGAAGGCCTGCAAGATGCTGGTTTAGTGGCTTCCGCACTTTGGACTGATGTTGATAATGATGGTTGGATGGACCTTATTCTAGTAGGTGAATGGATGCCTCTAACTGTATTTAAGAATGAAGAAGGACAACTTAAAAACATATCTAAAAGTACAGGTGTAGAAAGCCTAACGGGCTGGTGGAATAGTATAACCGGTGGAGATTTTGACAAGGATGGAGATGTGGATTACATCGTGGGCAACTTAGGCTTAAATTCCATATTAAAAGCGAGCATTGAAGAACCCGTTGAGATTTATGCCAAAGATTTTGACAAATCGGGCAATATAGACCCAGTACTTTTTAGCTACATACAAGGCAAAAGCTATCCTGTGGCCATGCGCGATGCGCTTATTGATCAGATCAATGCCATGAAGGGCAGGTTCAAAACATATGCGCCGTATGCCAAGGCTACCAAAAACGAGGTCTTTACCGAACAGGAGCTAGAAGGTGCTATTTATTGTAAGGCCACGACTTTAGCGCATACTTATTTTGAGAATGTAGGCAATGGGCAATTTACAGCAAGCCCACTCCCTAATAGTGCGCAAATTGCTCCTATTTATGGCATGCAGGTAGCTGACTTTAACCAAGATGGTAACATAGATGTTTTGGCTGTAGGCAATAATACCAACGTAGAAACCTTGTACGGTTATTATGATGCCTCACCAGGCATTTTATTGTTAGGCAATGGGAATGGCAATTTTTCACCCGAAACCCCTTTAAAAAGTGGCTTGAACCTAAAAGGCAATGCCCGTAGTTTGACTTATTTGTTTGACCAAAATGACAAAAAGTATTTATTGATCGGCAAAAATAATGAAGCACTACAGGCATTAGAGCAGAACAATACATCTAAAAAGGTAAAATTGAGCCCGAACGACGCTTACGCACTGCTTTATTTCACAGGTAATCGAAAAGTACAAAAAGTAGAATTTTACTACGGAGAAGGCTATCTATCGCAAAACGAAAGGAAATTGCTGATTCCGTTCGGAGTGGAGAAGGTAGAGATTTCTGATTACCAAGGCAAAAGTAGGAGTATAAATCCAAATAGCCTATAAAGCAAAAAAGCCTGACTCTCGTCAGGCTCTGTTTCAGTTTTCTTCTATTCTGATAATATCTTCTATTCGGACTATACGTGATTTAACTATGTAAGGTTAGTATCTTTTATTTGTTTTTATTTATACACAAATATAAAGTTTGCATATAAACTTACAAGGTTTTTTTTCATGTTTATTGGCTTTTTTGGTAAAAGTAATGCAATATCAAGTTAACGAGCGTTAAAATTCTTCATAAAAGAAGTAAAACTTACATCAGTTAACAATATAAGGTCGGGGCAAAAGATTGATTTTTTGCAATACCAAAGCGGATTGTATCTAAATATCTATTTTTCTGATATGCTACTTTCGTTTTAATAGCTCAGCTTTTGAACTGATAAAATAATCATTGATCATTTTTTTCTTCTAATAAAATCTTTGAAGCGCTATTTGGTAATATTTTAAAATCGGCACAAAAATCTTTTAGGTTCGATGCGGTCAGCCACTAAAAGCTCAAAATACAATT
>CAKZMZ010000356.1 GCA_937129345.1 uncultured Thalassovita sp.
ATGTTATGTTGGAGTTTTAAAGACATTTTTATACTTAAAAAGCTCAAAACTTACATAAATTATAAACTCTTATAGGCCTTAAGGAACATTTGCATTTTAAAGATTGAGCAATTAGCTAAATTTTTCAGAGAACTATCTTATATGCTAAAAAATGCCGTATTTACTCTGTTTGCCAAATAAATTTGTGATTTATGCTAAAATTCATAGAATTGTTTTTGCCAATAGAAGTCTTTAAAGTGGCAGCATTTTGATTGATAAGGGATGTGTATGATAAGAAGCATAGATGTAAGCTTGATTGCAGGAAATAAGTTACATGCTGATTATTGCGTAGGATTAATTCGTTGATTTACAATTTAACACCTATAATGGTGATATCATCGCGTTGTTCTACATTTTTTTGGTGCTCATCAAGTTCGTTTTCAATTAATTGTTTTTGCTTAACTGTAGTCTCTTTGTAAATCTCAGTGAGTAATTCTCCAAATCTTCTTTTACCGAATTTTTTGTTTTCCGGATTGTTTTGGTCTACCATTCCATCTGTACTCAAATAGAGTAAATCGCCTTTTTGCAAGTAAACACTTTGGTTGGTAAAACGCCTGTTTTTCTTTTGAAAACCCCCGATAGATTTATTATCGCCCTTTAGGTATCTTATATTTCCTGTTTTTTGCCCTACTATGTAAAGTGGTCTTTTAGCACCTGTAAACAAAACAGAAATATTATCATCGTCCATATACTCAAATCTGCAAAGGCAAACGTCCATACCGTCGTCATTCATTTGTTGATCTTGCTTCAATATAGAAGTAATACCCGTGTTAAGCGCTTCTAGTATTGAATCTGTATCATATGAATTACCTTTACTAATGATTTGATTGAGAATGGTATACCCAATCAAAGACATAAAAGCGCCGGGCACACCATGTCCAGTACAGTCAATGGCCGCTAAATAAGTGTATGCTTTTTCACTTTTTTGGTCGTAAGCTGTAGCAAACCAATAGAAATCTCCAGAAACAATATCTTTGGGTCTATAAAGTATGAACATATCAGAAAGCTTCTGCTTCATAATATTTTCTTCTGGTAAAATCGCCTGTTGTATGGTTTGGGCATACCTAATACTATCGGTTATCTTAGCATTCTGATTTTTTACTTCTTCGACTTTCAACTCTAATTGCCCACCTATTCTTTTTAGCTCATTTTTTTGTTTTTTGAGTTTTCTGGTAAAAATGAAAAAAATCACACTCAACAAGGCCAGTGTGGCTATGATTCCGCTAAAGATAAAGAGCCGTTGCCTAAATTTCTCCGCTTCTGCTTTTTTCTCCTCTTCTATTTGTGCTATCTTTTCTTCTTGCTGAGAGATATTTACCCTAAGCTTGTCTATTATTGATTTAGCCTCTTCAAGATTTTCATCATTGCCTTCGAACTCTCCATTTTTTATTACATATTCAATAAGCTCGAGCTGTTTTTTAAGATTGTCTTTTTCATTGCTACTTAAATTTTGACTTATCCTAAGCTTAGCCAAAATGTTTTGTAGCGTTTTGTTGAGTTGTTCACTGTTTCGTACATCAATTGTATCAAAGTAAGTCGAAATATTGAAAATGCTATCCACCTTCTCAATACTCTGCACTGAATCTAAATTTTGAGTTATGAGCTTTTCTTTGTAAATGATTTGCGGGGGAGGTTCATACCAGGGTGAGGTAGAGTCTTTGGGGTTGTAATAAGTATCTAGAATGATATTAAACCTATCATTTTCAAGGCTATCTATTCTTTTAACCCTGTAATCATCAAACCTAATCTCTTCAGAGTTTGCGGGCACGATTGCGTTGAATGCGCCATTGCGGTCAGTAGCATAATTGAATTTCCCGATGTTCACACTAAAAGAGGGGATTCTATTATTTAGGCTGTCTCTGATTGTACCGGTAATGATTTTGCCTTCTATAACAGATATAGGATCCTTCTTCAAGATAATATTGAAATTAAAAGAGCCTCTATACTCATAAAATTGTTGAATGACTTGGTGGTTATCTACTAGAAATCTGCTGTTTTCACTAATATTGGCCTCTACCGGTAATCTCATGTCAAAGTTTCCATCGGCATCGGTAATGGCATTTTCTGAATATTTTTCTCCCAAGAAAATAATTTCTAGACCGCCCGCCGCTTTACCTCCTAATAAATTAACCTTGCCAAAAAGTAGTTTATACCTACTTTTCCTCATCACGATTTCTATCTTACCTTTTCGTAGGCTCCAGCTAGCTAGTTCTAACCCGTCTTTAAAAGCTATTATTTTTTTAGGCCTTGAGTCTTCGAAAGAAAGGTTGGTTTCCCCATTTTTATCCGAGATATAGATTTTCTCGCTGTCATTTACCATAATATTTGCTCCGACAATAGGGTTCAGGTCTTTGTCAAATACATGACAAAGCATAGTTTTTTGCTGACTTTTTGCTGTGGTGAAGATAAAAAAAGTGAAGCAAAAAATTATTAAATACCTATATACAAGGCCTAGGCGCATCTATATGGAAAAAATTAAGATATGATCAAGTTTAAAAGCTGAAAAATATTATTGATAGACTATTCTCTATATTGTTTTTACATTTCGAGTCCTATTTTAAACAATTGTTAATTGAACGAAAGAATTTTGAATCATGTATGAAAAAACAGAAAGATTACAGCCTAAAAAATGCTTTTATTTAATTACAAAAGGAGTCGTGGCGTTTAATGGTAGACCAAAAAATGCTTATCAATATAAAATTAGGAGTTTAGGCTATTAATTACCTTAAATAATCGTTTTACTCTAATTAATGAAATATTATTCTGTTTCAAATAAATCCTCTTGAAAGAAAACTATAAAGAAATTTTCTTTAAATGAGCTTTTCTCAGGTATGCTAAAAGTGGTTTGGTAGGAGCCGGCATTTTTCTTATTGCACATCAAGAAGAATTTACCGGCATATGGGATTTCAACCTTAAAGTTACCATTCTCATCTGTGCTACCTTTGGCTACTGGATCCAAAGAATCGAAATCTATTACGATAATGTCGGCAGATTCTACCTTGGTTGGGTTTTGTTGCTGGTATTGTGACTTAAACATATTTATAGAGCCACTAACAACCTTGGTATACAAAGGGCCAGGCTTACCAACATTTATGATAACTTTGTAGATATCATCGTCTATGCCCTTGTTTTTTCTATTAGAACTGAAAAAACCGATATTGCCATTTTCATTAAGGACAATTCCAAAATCATCGCTCTTTGAATTGATAGGATAACCTGCGTTTTCAACTGTAGCATTATCATTAGAAATGGATATTTTTTGAATATCCAAACCGCCTAATCCTGGATGCCCGTTGGACGCAAAATAAAGAGTTGTATCATTATGCAAGTAAGGAAACATTTCATTTCCTATGGTATTAACTTTAGTTCCAAGATTTAATGGTTTGGTCCATTTACCTCTTTTTAGCTCAGTTTTATAAATATCTGTCCCTCCAAAGCCACCTGGCATATCTGATATAAAATAGAGCGTTTTGCCATCAGAAGTGAGAGTAGGGTGGCCACATGAAAAATCATCACTATTAAAAGGTAATGGTTTAGGATTTACCCACTTTTTTCCTTTTTTTTCTAGCTCAAATATGGATAATCTTTTTTCTGTTATCTCTTCTTTTTTTGCTCCGATATTATTGAGTGTAATCAACATAGACTTATTTGCAATAGTAAAGGGACCTTTATGAACATTTTTTGAGAATTGACCCTGTATGGTTTTAGGATTACCAACAATTGGTATGGGAACTTCACCTTTTTCTATTTTTTTAAATGGTGCATAAAAAATATTAAAAAAGCCATTTTCACTTTGAGGGAGATTGTTTTGTATGAACAGTTGATCTCTTCGAGAAGATATAAAAGCAATACCTTTATTATAAAATACTGGACTGAACTCACTTTTCTGAGTGTTTATTTCGATTTCCCTAATATCAAATTGAGAAGAATCCTTATAGAAAAGCGCTATGTCTTTCTTAGTGATTTCGAGGCTCTTTTGTAGCGTGTCGTTAGTAAGTTTTAGGTATTTTTCGTACCAAATTTCAGCTTTTTTGTAATCTGCGTTTCCCGTTAAGGCAAGTACATAATTCAATACGTCTTTGGAGGAAAGTGGATAATTATTATCAATAAGAATGTCGAACCATTTACAAGCATTGTCTGGCTCGTTTATTTTAACATAGCAATCTGCAATTTTAACTTTTATATCGTCTCTGGGGTCGAGTTCGTGCGCATTTATGTACATTTTGAGCGCCTCATGGTAATAATGGTCGTTGTAGAACGCATTGGCCTTTTTAACCTCATTTTTAAATGCATTGGTTATTGATTCCTGCCCTAAAACAAATTGATAGGTTAATACCATAACTAAAACAGTGATAATTTTGAAGTACCACTTATTATGTTTACAGCGAAAAGGAGAAAACTTTATATGATTGAGCATAATTAGTCTGCTAAAAGTACCTAGGTGTAACAACTCTGGCTCGGTAAAAAGAAAAACGGTATTGAAGCATGATTTCATGCGTACCTGTACTTATCTTTCCTAGGCCACCTGTTGGAGCGCCATAAGAATAGCCAAATCTAATTTGAGGAGTGATTTGCAACTGAGTGAGCATGTTGATAGAATTGAATGTTCTATATGAGACTCCAAGCCACAATACATCATTTAGCACCAAATTGCTAAAAATATCTGCGGTGATTTCTTTATCAGGAGAGTAGTTTACTAAGACACCTGGTTGTAAAACCACATTATTGGTCAGCATAAACGTCTTGCCTGCAGTGATAAAAGTTTGAGCATTCTCAAATATATTTTGGGCCTCCATATTAAGTACAGAAACTCCTGCATAAAAGTCTTTTGTGTAATAGAAAATTCCTGTTCCAAAGGTAGGGTTTATGTTTTGCGGTAAATTTTCGTTGAATGCTGGATCAGAAAAACTGCTGAAGCTCTGTGAAATTTCTGTATAGTCTGACATACTCTGATAGACTCCTCCTTGTAGGCCCACGGATATACTTTTTCTTCTATCTATTTTGATTTTGTAAGCATAAGATGTAGATATTTGGAAGTTATTATGGATTCCTATTTTATCATTTGCCACAAGCATACCCAAACCTACATTTTTATTTCTCAGGGGCGTATGTGCGCTAATTACCTGAGAGAAAGGACTACCTTCAACGCCAAACCACTGCTTTCTAAATGACGAAGTAATTTCTAGAGCTTCATTAGAACCAGCATATGCAGGATTGATGACATATTGGTTGTACATATACTGGTTAAATTGAAAACTTACTTGAGCATTCACTTTTAAAGAAAAAAGAGTAGCTATAAAGGCCGTATATACAAATATTCTATATTTAAACATGTGTAATATTTTACGTTATTACACATTTTGAACGTCCCTATGTAATATATCTTAAACGGTCTTAACACTTGTATGATAAATAATTGTAAAGCTAAATTGAATGTAAGTTTTAGTATTTAACTTCTAAATATCCTGAACGAGGCGGTTCACTATTGCCTAAATCAATTTTATAAAAGTAGGTGCCTTCGTTTACATAACCGTTTCCTACATGTAAACGGCTTTGGGTTTTACCATCCCATATTACAGAAGAGTTATTGTAACCTTCGGCCTCATAAACAATGTTGCCATCTCGGCTGTATACAGTTATTTTGTTTCGTGGAAAGAATTCTAGCCCCTCGATGTTCCAATAATCATTTATGCCATCACCATTTGGTGAAAAGCCCTTGTTTATGGTTACCATATCAGATTCCGGAGCCTCTACTAAAATGAACACTGTATCAGTATCGCACAATGAAGTAGCATCACATATTTGATAAACAAACAAATCTTTACCTACAAAAAAGGCAGAAGGTTGGTATTGAAAGACACCATCATCCAATTCTGTAAGAGTTCCATTTTGAGGTGGTGTAACAATGTTTGTACTTTCAGGCACTATATTATTTTCCTTGTCAGTATCATTTTTCAGCAAATCCATCTCTATTAGAGCCCCAGAAATGGTAGAATAAATATCTGAGACAGCATTAGGTGCTGTTTTGGAGTCAATCACAATAGATACTATAGCGGTATCACACAAGCCAAGGGAATTGCATATTTTATATTTAAAATTCTCTGTACCAACAAAATCAACTTTGGCTTGATAGAAGAAAGTTTCGCTATTGGCAAAAGAAAGTATACCATTTGATGGATTCGTAACAATTTCAAGCTGCAAGAAATCATCACCTGGATTAAAATCGTTTTGTAATACATTGAATGTTAAAGATTCGCCTTGCATGATAGCGATTGTATCATTCAATGCAATAGGCTTACGATTAAAAGTGTTGATATTCAAATAGACTTTGGCTGTATCGCATAGGTTTTCGTTATTGCAAACACTGTAAGTAATTACATCTGAGCCAATAAAATTTCTTTTTGGTATGTACTCAATTTCCTTATTATCAATTAAGTTGAAGTTACCATTTACCGGATTAGAAATGATTTTGGTCAATAGTTCGCCTCCAGTTAGTTCAATATCATTTTCTTGAGGATTGATCATCAAGCTTTCATTGGTTACTACGTTGATGTTATCATCATTTGCAATAGGCTTGTTGTTTTCTATAACCGCGATAAAAACAGTAGCCTCACTACATAAATTATTAAAATCGCATACTTGGTATACTAGGCTATCGCTTCCAGTATACTCCAAATTAGGTCTATAGATAATTTGATTATTATCGATGCTTGCAAAACCATTTTTTGGAAAGCTTTTTATCAAAGTATTTAAACTATGTCCACCTGGGTGTGAGTCGTTGGATTGCACATCGAGATGTATTTGCGTATTCTTAATGACAAAAAAGCTATCTTTTTGAGCGATGGGGTACTGTTCTAAAGCGGTTCCACTAATATTAAAACCATACGTACTATTATCGGGATCATCTGTAAATATGACTACACTTGCATTTTTTGTACCAGGACTTTGAGGTATGAATGTTAGTTTGAATGAAGTACTATCAGAAGGTGGAATTACCGAATTGGTGCTCGTCAGGTCAAGTGAAAAATCATTGATATGCGCACCATTAAGAGTAATCAAACTCTGTTCTAATGTTAGGTCACTATTTCCTTCATTAATAATGAAAAACGTATTCTCTATACTTTGATATGCAGCTATAGCCTCTCCAAATTCAGTATTGTTTTCTGTTTGAGCCATAATGCTTCCATTACTAATTATCATATTGTTAGATTCTACAATAATTTTCGGTATAGTCCCCGTACCAGAGATATCGAAGGTAAAAGGTGAAAGGTCGGCATCGTCTGATGCAATGGAAATGG
>CAKZMZ010000357.1 GCA_937129345.1 uncultured Thalassovita sp.
AAGGATCAACATGGATTCGCCACCTTGGTACTATACTTTTAAATGGATTGGCATTACTGCTCCAATTTTTGTTTTAGTTGGGTTTTTAGTATCGTTTGCTAGATTGATTGCCAATAAAAATTTTAGTAAAAGGGCTTTTCAACTTATGCTGCTCTTTGCTTTTCTTTTTCCTGTGGTGTATACCATTGTTCAAAATTCAACATTGTACAGCGGTTGGCGTCACCTTATGTTTGTATATGTGCCTATGGTTGTACTCGCGGCTATCGGTTGGGAGTGGATCATGAATATAAAGCAAAAATGGGTGCCTCTTGTGGCCGCTTTAGCCATTATTTTATTGGCTGTAAGTCCATTGTATTGGATTGTTAAAAACCACCCTAACCAATATGTTTATTTTAATGAGTTAACAGGAGGGGTCAACGGCGCTTATAAAGAATATGAAACCGAGTATTGGTGTAATTCAATGAAGCAGGCCGTTGAATGGTTGATTGAAAACGAAGAGTTGGGCGAGGAGAAAATCAGGGTAGCCGCAAATTTTGAAATCACTACAGCACAGTATTTTGCCAATAAATATCCTGAAAGGATTCAGATGTTGTGGACGAGAGAGAATGAAAAATACAAGCAAAAATGGGATTATGCTTTTTTTGGTACTAGAGGCATGCCTAAACAGTTGATCGAAGCGAGTTTTCCGCCAAAGGGTACTATACATACGATCAAAGCGGATACAGTACCTCTCATAGCCATAGTAAAGAGCAAGAACGACTACATAGCCCAAGCCTTTAAGCTAAGGGGCGAAAACAAAAGAAATGAAGCCTTAGAATTGGCCGAAAAAGCTGTAGACTTTGAACCTAATAACGTAGAGGCTCAAAGAATAAAGGGTATGCTACTCATAGATTTAAACCAGAACGACGAAGCCATCCGCACCTTGAGTAAGGTAATATCGCTTAATCCAGATGATTTTGTGGCTTATACCTTGGCAGGTATAGCTTATAATCGAAAAAAGCAATATGAAAATGCCATTAGATTGTTCAATAAATCTATTGAATTAAAGGTGAACAATACCAGTGGTTATTTAAATCGAGGTCGGTCATATATGGCACTAAAGAATTTTAACCAAGCTTTAGAGAATTTTCAGGAAGCAGCCAAATACGACAACGGCAGAAACCCGAGAATCTATGTGGAGGCCTCTATCGCCTTATTACAGCAAGGTATGGCAAATCCGCAAATTAAAAGAAACCGGTTTGAGTTGGCCATAAGAAATATGAAATTGGCCTTAGAGATGAATCCAAATCAAAAAGATGTATACAGAAACTTGGTGTTCGCCTACAGAGAACTGGGAGACGAGGCCAACGCAGCTAGGTACCAAAAAATGCTGCAAGGTAATTAAAGTTTCCGATAGCAATAGTAATTAAATTGCTATTTATTCAACTACAAATGAACCTTATCGAGGTAAAGTAAATTTTTGAAATCGTAAATTAAAAATAAATACACCACAAGCTATTTTGGATAATTATTAGCAAGTTTTTTTATTTGATTGATATTAAAGAGCAAGATTATAATGAGTTTATACAGCGCCTCCATATCAATAGTTAACCTTATTACTCTAGTGGTTGTCGTCCTAATAAGATGTTAGGAGGAAGGTCTGTTATTAATATACTATAGCCTTTCTCACATGTAGAGAAGGGCTTTTTTATTAAAATAAGTATCAGTAAAGCATCTAAGTATGTACTATACCAAGAAAACTATAGTGTTTCATAATGGTAATTTTGTAAAGGCTGCAGAAGCCAATACAGATTTATTTTCTCAAACGCTGCATTACGGCAGCGGCGTTTTCGATGGCATTAGAGCTTACGAAACTGTTGCTGGTACACAGGCTTTTAAAATCAGAACACACTTTGAAAGGCTGCTCAAATCTTCTGCAAGAATACATATCGAATTACCCTACACAGCTGAAGAACTAGTAAATATTACATACAGGCTGCTAGAAGAAAACAAATTAGAAAATGCATACATAAGGCCGCTTGTTTATTTAGGGCCTAATATGCGTCTTACCAAAACCAATGAGGTCAATATCTTTATTTCTGCATGGAAATGGCCGCGCTATCAATCTAATGATCAGTTAGACGTAATGCTTTCTTCTTTTCAGCGTCCCAATCCTAGGGCTTCTTATATTGATGCAAAGATTACCGGTAATTATATAAACAGCATCTTGGCCACCCAAGAAGCTAAGATGAAAAAATTTGATGAAGCGCTTTTGTTGGACGGTGGCGGTTTTGTTGCCCAAGGCCCTGGCGATAATTTCTTTATGGAAAAAGATGGAGTGCTCTACACGCCACCTGAAGGCCATATACTCCCTGGTATTACGCGGCAGACCATTCTCAATCTATCAAAAGAGCTGGATTTTGAAGTAATAGAAAAGCTTTTTACCATAGAAGATGTAGCACAGGCAGATGGGGCATTTTTTACTGGTACCGCTACTGAAGTGGCCGGTATAAAATCACTCAACCACAAACCATTCAAAAAAGACTGGAAAGATACCATGGGCTATCAGCTCTTCACAAAATACAGACAGATTGTAACTCACGGTGAGTACGATTCTTATTCTATCATCTAATAATAAATATAGCTTGTATAACTAATAAATAAATGGAAAAAGTCCTAAACAAACATAGTCGTAAAATTACGCTTGATCCGGGTCAACCTGCCTCGCAGGCCATGCTTTATGGTGTAGGCCTTAGTGATGAAGACATGAAAAAGGCTCAGGTAGGCGTGGTGAGTACTGGGTATGAAGGGAACACCTGTAATATGCACTTGAATGATTTGGCAGTCGAAGTAAAAAAAGGTGTTATAGAAGCCGGACTTGTGGGCTTGGTTTTCAATACAATCGGAGTAAGCGATGGCATTTCTAATGGCACTACTGGTATGATGTTCTCACTGCCATCTAGAGATATTATTGCAGATTCTATAGAGACTGTAGTGAGTGCGCAATTTTACGATGCAGTAGCTGCTGTAGTTGGTTGCGATAAAAATATGCCGGGTGCAGTGATTGCTATGGGCAGGTTGAACCGCCCTTCTATAATGATTTATGGAGGTACCATAGCCTCAGGCTGTTGGAAGGATAAAAAACTCAATATCGTATCCGCCTTTGAGGCACTAGGAGAAAAATTCAAAGGAAATATTTCTGACGAGGACTACAAGGGAGTTATCAAAAATGCCTGTCCTGGGGCGGGGGCCTGTGGCGGTATGTACACGGCCAACACTATGGCATCGGCAATAGAGGCTTTGGGTTTGAGCTTGCCGTACAGTTCTTCTAACCCCGCAGTGAGTCAAGCAAAAAAAGATGAGTGTGTAGCTGCGGGAAAAGCTTTCTATCACCTTTTAGAAAATGACCTTAAACCAAGAGATATCGTTAGTAGAGAATCTTTTGAAAATGCTTTGAGGCTGATCACCGTTTTAGGAGGTTCTACCAATGCAGTCTTGCATATGATTGCCATTGCACACGCATTTGACATACCGCTTTCTATTGATGATTTTCAAAAGATCAGTGATAAGACCCCACTGTTGGGCGATATGAAACCAAGTGGTAAGTATTTGATGGAAGATGTTTATGAGATTGGAGGCATACCGGCAGTAATGAAAATGATGTTGGACGAAGGCCTGCTTGTTGGCGACTGCATGACGGTTACTGGAAAAACTGTCGCGGAAAACTTGGCCGAACTGCCCGGTTTAAAAGAAGGGCAAGATGTAGTTAGGCCGATAAGCGAACCGATAAAACCTACGGGCCATTTAAGGATCCTGTATGGTAATGTAGCTGAAAAAGGTGCAGTTGCAAAAATTACAGGTAAAGAAGGAGAGCGCTTTTCAGGCCCTGCCAAAGTATTTGATGATGAGTTTGAGACAATAAAAGGTATAGAAGCCGGTAAAGTACAAGAGGGCGATGTGGTAGTTATTAGATACGCAGGCCCTAAAGGAGGACCGG
Source organism: uncultured Thalassovita sp. (assembly GCA_937129345.1). Taxonomy (GTDB): domain Bacteria; phylum Bacteroidota; class Bacteroidia; order Cytophagales; family Flammeovirgaceae; genus Chondrinema. The sequence continues at coordinate 3,977 of CAKZMZ010000357.1, forward strand.
GCATGCCGGAGATGCTAAAAATTACTTCTGCCATTATGGGTGCAGGACTTGGTAAGAGCGTAGCACTTATTACTGATGGAAGGTTTTCTGGAGGTTCTCATGGCTTTGTAATTGGTCATGTAACGCCAGAAGCGCAAGAAGGTGGAAACATCGCCTTATTGAAAGACGGCGACATCATTACGATAGATGCGGTAGAAAATACCTTATCAGTGGATGTTAGCGAAGAGGAATTACAAGAAAGAAGAAAAAATTGGCAAGCGCCGCCTTTAAAATTTAAAAAAGGTATTCTTTACAAATATGCTAGGAGTGTAGCCTCTGCGTCTGAGGGCTGCGTTACAGATGCATAATTTTTCACCCCTGATCAAAGCCAAAAGGCATTAATTATGGAACAAATCAATTCGGAAATGACAACTCTATTGGATCACTCAATGATGTACCAGCCAGCAGGCGAGCCATTGGTGAGCAAAAAAAATATAAATGGTGCCGAAGCGGTCATCCTCTCCCTCATTGCAGAAGGTGTAGATGCTGTATTTGGATATCCCGGTGGGGCCATTATGCCTATCTACGATGAGCTCTATCATTACACCGATCAACTGAGGCATTTGCTTGTTAGGCACGAACAAGGCGCCACGCATGCTGCACAAGGCTATGCAAGGGTTAGTAACAAAGTAGGTGTTTGCTTTGCTACATCTGGCCCCGGTGCTACCAACTTGATTACCGGTATAGCAGATGCAATGATCGATTCTACACCTATGGTCTGTATTACAGGGCAAGTTCCCAAACATTTATTAGGTACGGATGCCTTTCAAGAAACCGATGTGGTTGGTATCTCTATGCCAGTTACCAAGTGGAACTATCAGGTAACTTCTCCCGAAGAAATACCTGAAGCCATAGCTAAAGCTTTTTATATTGCAAAAAGCGGTAGGCCAGGTCCTGTATTGATTGATATTACCAAAAATGCACAAATAGAGACCTTTGATTTTGAATATAAAAAATGTGAGAAAGTGAGGAGCTATCATCCTTACAGAAAATTAGATAAATCGAAGTTAAAAGAGGCTGCTGAATTGATCAACAGTGCAAAGAAGCCTTACATGCTTATTGGTCATGGCATATTAATTTCAGAAGCTCAGCAAGAACTGAAAGATTTTGTAGAGAAAACGGGTATTCCTGTAGCGAGTACTTTAATGGGGCTTTCTGCTTTTTCTAACAATCACCCGCAGTACGTAGGGTATTTGGGGATGCATGGCAACTACGGCCCCAACATCAAAACCAATGAGTGTGATGTGCTCATAGCCATAGGAATGCGCTTTGATGACCGTGTAACCGGCGACCTGAATCGTTACGCAAAGCAGGCCAAGGTAATTCATGTAGAGATTGATCCTGCCGAAATCGATAAAAATGTTAAAACAGATGTAGCGATATTGGGCGATGCCAAAGCAGCATTAAATGCCTTATTGCCTCTTGTTAAATCTAAAACTTATGCTGACTGGCTCGCCGAGTTTGCTGCTTGCGACCGAGAAGAGAAAAAGAAGGTTATTGAAAAAGATTTTGCCCCTTCTACAGAGAAGTTGAAAATGGCAGAGGTCATCCATCAACTTTCTAACCTTACTGAAGGTAAAGCCATTACAGTAAGTGATGTGGGCCAACATCAAATGGTGGTTTCTAGGTATTATGAATATTTAGAAACCGATAGTAATGTAACCTCAGGCGGTTTAGGAACTATGGGTTTTGCTTTACCTGCTGCCATTGGTGCCAAAATAGCTCAACCCAACAGGGAGGTGGTAGCAATTATTGGTGATGGTGGTTTTCAAATGACTTTGCAAGAATTGGGCACCATTATGCAAGAAAAAGTGCCTGTTAAAGTCTTGATCTTGAACAATAGCTTTTTGGGCATGGTAAGGCAGTGGCAACAGTTGTTTTTCGATAAAAGGTATTCTTTTGTTGATATTGAAAGCCCAGACTACATTATGTTGGCGCAAAGCTTTGGTATAAAAGCCCAAAGGGTATCTGAAAGGGAGGATTTGCAAGACGGCCTGAGCAATATGATCAACTCTCAAGAATCTTTCCTATTAGAGGTAATTTCAGAAAAGGAAAATAATGTATTCCCAATGATTCCTTCCGGTGCTTCTGTAACAGATATCAGGCTGGAGTAAAATTTAGAATAGGTAAAGCCCTATGATATTTTATGTCCAATTGACCCCTGATTATAAAGTGTTGGATAAAAATCTTATGGGTGTTAAACTGTAAATAAATATGCCTTTTTACTAAGTATTATAAAATTTAAGTTTAACCATTTCTCTAAAACAGATTTATTACATATCCAATAAAAACATAGCTTAGCCAAAAGCTAAGAACTAAATACCAATAGCCAATTAAGTCATGCAAGAAGAAGAAAAAAAAATCAGATATACACTTTCAATTTTCACTGAAAATAAAATTGGTCTTGTAAATAGAATCACCATTATTTTTACGCGCCGAAAAATGAATATACTCAGTCTTACCACTTCTGAGTCTGAGCTAAAAGGGATTTACCGGTTTACTGTTGTTATTGAGACTACAAAGTCTCAAGTAATTAAGGTAGTGAAACAGATAGAGAAACAAATAGGCGTATTAAAGGCATTTTACTATGAAGAAGACCAGACCATATATCAAGAAATTGCCCTGTATAAAATACCGACTAAGGCGCTGTTTGGTGGCGAGACCATAGAACATATCATTAGGCACCATTATGCTAGGATTTTATCTGTAGAAGAAAATTTTGTGGTGATTGAAAAAACAGGACATGAACACGAAACACAAGAATTATTTGAAGCACTAAAACCCTATGGCGTACTAGGATTTGTAAGGTCGGGGAGGGTAGCTATTCCTAAACCTATGCGCAAGGTAACTTCTTACCTTAAAGAATTAGAAGAATGGGCAATTTCCTAATATAGGAAACATCGCCCTAGCATTATTTTAACTCGTAATTCACTTTTTACTAAATATTTTCGAAACATCAACTTTTAAATTTATGGCTAAAATAAACTTCGGAGGAGTAGAAGAAGAAGTAGTTACCCGTGAGGAATTTCCTCTAAGCAAAGCACAAGAAGTGCTCAAAGACGAAACCGTTGCAGTTATCGGATATGGAGTACAGGGGCCAGGCCAGGCACTTAACCAAAAAGAAAATGGCATTAATGTAATTGTAGGTCAAAGAAAACCTTCTAAATCTTGGGATAAAGCCGTTGCAGATGGTTTTGTACCCGGAGAGACACTTTTCGAAATCGAAGAGGCACTTGAGAAGGGTACGATCATTTGTTATCTATTGTCTGATGCTGCGCAAATAGAACTATGGCCCACAGTTAAGAAACACCTCACTGCCGGCAAAGCTTTGTATTTTTCACATGGCTTTGGCATAACCTATAAAGATAGAACTGGTATTGTACCACCGAAAGATGTAGATGTTATTTTGGTAGCTCCAAAAGGCTCTGGAACTAGTTTGAGGAGAATGTTTTTAGAAGGGAGGGGCTTAAATTCGAGCTATGCCATCTTCCAAGATGCTACGGGCAAAGCTAAAGAAAGAGTGGTCTCACTGGGTATTGCCGTAGGTTCTGGATATTTGTTCCCTACAACTTTCCAAAAAGAAGTTTACAGTGACTTAACAGGCGAAAGAGGGACTTTAATGGGTGCGATTCAAGGTATTTTTTCGGCCCAATATGAAGTATTAAGAAGTAAAGGACACTCACCTTCTGAAGCTTTTAATGAAACTGTAGAGGAGCTCACCCAAAGTTTGATGCCACTCGTAGCTGAGAATGGTATGGACTGGATGTATGCAAACTGTTCAACAACGGCGCAAAGAGGTGCTCTAGACTGGAAAGATAAATTTAAAGATGCTGTAAAGCCTGTATTTGAAGAATTGTATGAAAGTGTTGCTTCTGGCAACGAGGCTCAAAAATCTATTGACTCTAACAGCCAAGCGGACTACAGAGAAAAATTAGAGGTAGAATTAAAGGAGTTGAGAGATTCTGAAATGTGGCAAGCTGGTAGAGAGGTTAGAAAACTTAGACCAGAAAACGATAAATAAGCACATTATTTTTACTGGCTTTTTAAGATAACAGAAAAGGGTTTGCAGTGATGCAAACCCTTTTTTTGTGTATGTCTCAATCAATTTTTTATGAACTTATGTGTCACGCTATTAGAAGCATGATTTATCCTTAATAGATATACACCTTTATCAAGAAAATCTAAATCAAGTTTAAAGCTGTCTCTAAGGCTTTCTTTTGAGAAAGTGTCCATAAACACATTTTTTCCGGTAATGTCTATCACCTCAAAGGTATAAGAACCGAACCTGTTATTATCCATGTTAATTACTATGGCCTGGCTAACTGGATTGGGATAGATTTCTATGCCTTCAGACTTTAGTGCCTGACTTAAGCTTAAAGGTTCGTCTATTTCATCTAGGATTTCTACATTGAAAGAACGAGAAACTCTACCGCCAGATCCATCATTGGCTTCAACTTCTACTAGATAGCTGTTTTGTAGTTCGTAATCAAATATGCGGGTAGCTATTAGCTTGTCATCTTCTATTTTTAAGATGCCTGAAGTCAGCGTTTTATTTAAGATTTCATAGCTGTGCGATGTATTGTCTACATCTTCTACACTAAAGCTACCAATCTCAGCGCCAAGTACGTTGTTCTCCTCAATTTGTACATTGCTAATTTCTAAATTAAAAGGTCTGTCGTTAACGGCATTGATAGTGATCTCTATATTCCCGTCTAATTCTGAATTTTCAATTCCATCAGACACCTTATAGTCAAAGCTTGTCTGGCCGAACCAGTTTTCTGTTGGCACATAGCTTAATTGCCCCAATAAACTGCTTGAAATCTCTTGTCCGATTGAAACTGGAACTGATTCTAGGATCAGTTGTCCAGTATCTGGCAGAGAGGTTATGATGACCATATTGAGGGTATCAATTGCATCAGCATCACTAAAATTACTTTTAAAAGTATTAGCATTAAAGAACAATGTATTGTCTTCGGCAGCCGCAGCTGTAAAGTTATTACCGATTGGGAGTGTATTGGTAGCCACTTCTATAGTTTCGGTAAAGGTTGACTCTATATTACCAAACAATGCTTTTAGTCTGAAGTAATGCTTAGGGCCTCTATTTGCTATGGTGTGCTCATAAGTATTTTCATTACTGATTGTAGAAATCATAGAAAAATCACCATTGGCACTTTCCGCTTCTTCTAGTTGATAACTCACATCGCCCTGCATAGCATCCCAAGAAAGAGAAATACTTTTATAATCATCAGACATTTCACCTTTTAAGTTACTTGGTGCATTTAATACGTCCTTTGAGGTAAACTTAATGGTATCTGCCGCTTCAGCATTGGTAAACAATTGATGCTGTATGTAAGCCATATTAGCAATTAATGTATGCTCACCCTCAGTGATGTTTTTTAGTACAAAGGTGCCATCTAGTGTATAGTCAGGTTGGTAGGCTTGGTCATCTAAGTAGAAATGGATATGATCTACATTGGCTAATTCGCCTGATAACTCATAAGTTATTTCCATTTCATTACCGTAAACAAATGCATCCTCTTCAGGACCTGTAATAGTAACGCTAGGTGCATCTGAAGGGTCTTTAATGGTAAAAGTTACTGTGGCTTCTGCTTCAGGGTTAGGGAGTGGTGCATGATGCGTGTCCACCAAATACAATCTTAGGGTATGCTCACCAACAGATAAGTTTTCAAGTAAATAAGAGCCTGTCAAATTGAAAACAGGTATGTAATCTTGGCCATCTAATTTTAAGTGGAAATGATCATACAGAGTATTGGAACCCATTATAGTATATTCTACCAGCACATCATTGTTATAAAGCGTCGCATTATTTTCTGGGGAATCTATAAGCATGGTAGGTATATCTGTAGGGGCATAAACCTTGAACGCTACAGACGTGCTTGCTTCCGGATTGGTCAGTGGTGTATCGGTATCATCTAAGAGATTAATGGAGATTGTATGGTTTCCATTACTCAAGTTATCTACTTGATAAGTGCCTGACAAATCGGTCACTTTTATAGCGGGTAAATCATCCACAATAACTTCTAATGCGCTAAAAGTACTCTGATCGCCATAGAGTGTATAATTTATATCGATGCTATTGGTAAAAATCTTACTTTGATTTTTAGGAGAAGTAATGACCACACCGGCATTTTCTCCAGCATTTTGAGTATACACCACATCAAATGTGACTGTTTTAAGCGCTTGGTCATTTTCTAAAGGAACATTATGTCCCATAGCCACAAAAGCCGTTACAGTATGCGTGCCCGGTGCAACGTTGGTAAACAAGAAAGAACCACCATCTAGGTTATGTGCATATTTCGCTGGTTCATCGTCTATTTGGAAAACGATGTGATCATAGGTCGTTGGGTCCCCGAAAATAGCATAACTTATTTCAACATCAGGACCGGTAACTTGTTCTCCCGATTCTGGAGAGGTAATTATGATGCCGGCGTCCATGGTGGCTGAAGTGGTCACTGCAAGCGTATTACTTGCTTCGGAAACACTACCTGCTATATCAACTGCTTTCACAATAAAGTCATAAGCGGTTTCTGGAGATAGCTTATCAAAAGTGTATTTGGTTTTTGTTGTAGTACCTACTACAACACCGTCTCGATAAACCTCGTAGAAATCAACTCCATCAGCATCAGTAGACTCTGTCCATACAATACTCACGGTTCTGTCTGTATTGCTTTCTAAAGATACTGTAGGCGTGGTAGGAATATCATTAGATACTTTAACAAGTTCAATATAATCAACGACACTAAATCCGTTGACAGCTTCGATGGTGAAATCATGAGTTCCTTCAGTAAGGATGATTTCATCAGAGACCATGGTGCCCCAATGAGAGCCGCCTAAGTCATTGCTAGGACCTTCAATTGAATTAGGGTCTCCTACTAGGGTAATATCTGCACCATCTAAAGTAAATTTGTATCCATCTGGCCAGTAACTATCATTAAAAGTATTTGTACCTGATCTTACCCTTGTATTTATTATATACTTACCGGGCGTTGCAGTAGCCCTTTCTGCAGCTACATCAAAAGATATCTTTATTTTGTCACCAGGATTGTAAATGCCAATAGCTCTACCTTGGCTAGTAAAGTCAGAAAATACTGTAGTTATTGGTAATTCATCTACATCAGCTACAACTTCATAATTATCTTCTGCCTCTAAAAATGAGGATTCGACTTCCTCAAAAATGGCAGTTAAAGTTGAATTGGTCTCCGGGTTCTTATATAACTGTGTCCTTGTAGCACCATTAGACCATTCCTTAAAAACATATTTTTTACTATTTAAAGCCTGTGGAGAAATAGCAGTAATTTCTGCTTCAAAACCTATAAGTTCATCTACTACGTATGGAGTGGTTCTTGGCTGATTGGCTACAATGAGTCTTAACCCTGATGGTACGGTCTCTAAGGAGATATTGGTTTTCTCAGGGAATATAGTAACAGATTCCGTTGTCGAGATACCATCGGCATCGGTTACTGTTAAACTGAAAATAAAGCCCGTGTTGTCGTGAAAGCTATGACCGTCTACAGGAATATTAAATGTACCCGATGCCGCATTAAAATTACTGATACCGGGGTGAGTATGATCGTTGTGAAGAAAAACGATATTCCAAGAATAGTTACTATCATCCAAAGGCCCATCATCAGTAGCAGTAGCAGAAAAGGTGATTTGCTCACCTGCTAAGAATTTATTCCCCTCAATAGGAGAAGTGATATTTACTATAGGAGGTTCTCCCACAACGATACTGATTTCTTCAGAAAAGGCGCTTAAACCATTGGTATTTGTTACACTTAACCTTGCTTTATAAGAGCCACTTTCTGTGTAAGTGTGCGTAGTATTTTTAGCGTTGGCAGAATTCCCATCACCAAAATCCCAAGTATAAGTAAGTTCAGTGCCGTTACCAATAAAGGCATCTCCCTCAAAATTTACTTCAAGTGGCGCTGTTCCGAAGATAATATTGTTTTCTATATTACCATTAGTAGTTGAAGCAGACGCTTCCGTAATAATCGGCACTTCAGGACCTACGTAAGATATTTTCTTGAGTAGACCATTTTCAAAATCATTGATGTCAATGTAATACAGAGAACCATCTGTACCTTGGGTCAAGGCTACATTTCCTTTAAAACCTGTGGGGGGTTTAAATTGTACAGCCTCACCAACAGGCATCATATTTTGATCGAGTTTTAAATACCTTATCCAGCTTTGTGCATAATCAGTAAAAAAGTACACGCCTTGGTATTCGGTGGGGAAATTACCATTACGATAAACCACACCACCGGTCAAAGAGTGGCCTCTTCCAACTATGTGAGGGTAAGTATAGATAGGGTCTTCAAAAGTTGCGCCTTGACAAGAACCATCTGCATTTCTACCAGATTCGCCACAATCAGGCCAACCGTAATTAACTCCTTTTTTACCATAGTGAATATCTTCCCATGAGCTACTAGCGTCGTTTCCACCCACTTCACCAATGATGAATATTTCTGATTGCTTATCGTAATAACCCTTGAACGGATTTCGTAGTCCCCATGCGTAAATTTCAGGTAATTCTCCATTAGGACCTGCAGCAGCGCCATCATTGTAAAAAGGATTATCGGCTGGTATTGTGCCATCCTTGTTGATACGCATTAATTTGCCGTGTTCTTCTTGTAAATCTTGTGTCTTGCTTTCTTGCAGCATATCTCCTGTACAAAAGAAGAGAGTGCCATCGTTGGCAAAATCCATAGCACCACCAAAATGATATAGCTGTGAGCCATCATAAACATGAGTGCTTTCCCAAATTACTGTTTCACTGTTCAAGTCTCCGGTAGCGCCTAAGCTTGTAAACCTAGAAATGCGAACTCTATTTGAGGATGTTGTATAGAATAGATAAAAGTAGTTGTTGGTTTCAAAGTCTGGGTCGAGCAAAACGGTGAGAAGTCCTCTTTCGAAACCACCATCTACATTGCCAAGCGTCATAAAATCACTCTTGGTAGCTGTATTCGGGTCTACAAGAAATATTTTACCAGATTTCTCTGTTACGAGTATTTTGCCGTCAGGCAGTGGTTTTAAATCAGTAGCTGTGCCTAGACCTGATACGACTAGTTCCTCATTGAAATCACTGGGCAAGGTTTGTGCGCTTGTTAATTCTAACGCTAATAGGGAATGTAATAAAATGACCAAAAAGGTCAATGAAAACAGCTTTGTTAGCTTCATCCTCGTGTAAAATTTACTATAGTTAATAATGCTTTTAATATGTAATTAGCTGGTTGACAAGCATCTACAAGATAGAAGATTATTTGCCTCCTATTATAATAGTCAAATCTACATACTAGGTAATAAATCAAACATATTTTTAGCCTAATTTCTTTGAGGCATTAACTTTTGTTTTAAAAAAAAGCCAATTTATTACGCTATTCTATTAATTATTTGCACAAAATTAAGTTTTTTAAAATTACCTATCTGTAGTCTTTTTTATTGCTTAGTAGGTGAGATAGCAAAAATTATTCCTATAGGCTACTTTCTTGGCACGATATTTTTTCTGTTTAATTTAATTTTTTCATAAAACCATACTTTTTAACCCATGAAGTTGACTAAAAGCATCAATCCTGAAAAATTAGAGTATTGTTTCGTTTGTCTAGCTACCTTTTCAGTATTTCTTATACTGGCATTTACTTTTTTCTTTATCTAGATAGAAAAGATGGCTTCTTGCTTAAACGTTAAGTGCTCATTATGAGAAAGATAACCTAACTGGTTTGTTATCAAAACTGTACCGTTGATATCTATATTTGGCATATTTCTGTGGCTGTGGCCATAAATCCAATACTTTGCATTACAGCGCTCAATAGTATCGGTTAGGTCTACGCAGAAAGCTTCATTGATTGCGCTTCCTACAAATTCTTGGGCATTGCATGCATTACTGGGCAGGTGGTGGGTCACTACCACTTTTTTGTCGTGCCCTTCTCCCAAGGCCCGCTCTAAAAACTGTACTGCCCTTTGGTGTAGATGGTTATAATCTGCTGTCTTGATGATTTTATTATCAAGATGTATAAACCTAAAGTCTGACATGTAATGACTAATGATTTGACTGTTTTTCATACTGATCATAGACCACAGCGTAGTGAGAATAAATTTTACTCCTCTGTGTTCTATGGTTTCATTGTTACAGAGCCATACGTTTTCTCTAATTTGTACTTTAAAAGGTTCTCTAGTGATGTTAAGGTCTTTACCGCCATAAAATTCATGGTTACCGGGTATCATCAATACCAAGTCAAAGTCTCTGCTCACCTGATCAAAAAACGATAACTTAAAATAATAATCGCTGAAATGGCAGATATCTCCTGCCAGAATAAGTATTTCACCTTTTGGTTTTAAAGGATTGGCAAGTATAAACTTTCTGTTTTCGTAAAACTCAAGGTGCAGGTCTGAACAATATTGAATTGTCATTAGCGCAATTTTTTGGTACCGGTTCAGCTCAAAAGTAAAGAAAATGAAAGGTTATGCAACAATTAGAATTAGTGAGTCTAATTTTACCCTACCATAATATTGCCCTCAGGATATCTGTAAGAATTGGTGATTACCTTGTTGCTCAATGCCAAAGCTAAGGTAAGTGTACCCACTCTGCCAATGTACATTGATAGTATGATCACAATTTTGCCCATCCAAGTGAGGTCTGCGGTAATGCCCATGCTCAAACCAACCGTAGAAAAAGCAGAGATTTGTTCAAACACAAGAGAAAGGATGTTGCTGGCTGCAGGATTGCTAGATTCGGTGATGGAGAGTATGAATATGGCTATTAAATTGTAGGTAGTGGCAAACATGAAAATAGAAAATGCTTTTCTGATAAGCTCATTTGGAATGGTCCTTCTTTCAAGCTCGATTCTTTCTTGGCCTTTAATGTTGGCAATGGCCGCTAAAGCCAATACCAAGAAGGTCGTACTTTTGATCCCACCACCTGTTGAACCAGGTGCCGCTCCTATAAACATTAAGAATATAACTAGAATAATAGTAGGGTTTGCCAAAGGGATACCACCTTCAGATCCTCCAAAATTCATGGTATGAAAGCCGGCTGTGCGTGTAGTTACCGACTGAAAAAACGAAGTGATCGTTGCTTCAATTATGGTACGGTCAGTAAGCTGATGCGCTTCTAAGATCATAAAGCCCAAGGTGCCTATCGCAATGAGAAATAACGAAGAATAAACCGCTACTTTGGTGCCTATTTTCCACTCTTTGGTTGGCTTAAGTTTTTGTTTTTTCCTACCTGAAGTAAAGATATCTTCTATGGTACTAAAACCAATACCACCCAAAATTATGATGATGGCAATGATAAAATGAAGGGTATACATTTGCCTTAAATCTATATCCACTTCACGTGCAAATACCTCGTTGCCCTCGCTAATGTTGCTTGTAAATAAACCATCTGAAAATAGGCTAAACCCTGCGTTACAAAAGGCCGAAATAGAATGAAAAAGGGAATAGAATATTTTATAACCTAAGCTGCTAAATTTCAACTCATCATCCCAAGAAAAAAATATAAATATTGCGCCAACCAATTCTATGCTAATGGTCATTACTATTATTTTCTTTAAAAGTCCCTTGGCGGAATCTAATGAGTCGCTGCTTAGAAAGTCTTGTATAATGGATTGGTGTTTAAGGCTCACTCCCTTTGCCAAAAATGAGGCAAAAAAGGTGGCGAAAGATACAATTCCAATTCCGCCTAATTGAAAGAGGAACATCAAAATTAAATGGCCTTTAAACGTAAAATAGGTGCTCACGTCTACTACAGAAAGACCGGTTACACAAGAAGCACTAACCGAAATAAAAAGTGCATCAATAAAAGGCATGCTTCCTTTTTCGCGACTCATAGCGGGAAGCATAAGTAAAAGTGTGCCTATGAGTATGAGTAGGATGAAACTATTGATAAAGGTAGTAGCGGGCTTGAGTTCTAGCTCAGATATTTTTGTGCTTAGTTTGGTGAGTTCAAGAAATATTAAGATAATGAGAAAGATGCTTAAGATATGATGGTAGGTCAGTATCGGATGAACTATCTCACTGGCTTTTAAAAGATTGAGTAAAATGTTGTAACCTTCTGAGAGATAATACACCAACCCGTGTATTAGAATGATAAAGTTAACGCCTGATTCAAACCAAGAACGTTTTAAGAATGCCGCCTTTTCTAGTGCCAACAACCACCTAATGCCGAAAAAAAGTAGGTTAGAGGCAAAAAGTATGTCGAAAAAGCGCAAGATTTGATGCATGGTTTCATCTTCGGGCAAAAAACCATAGCGAAATACGAGTAGGGCAATACCGAGTACAACAAAGATGCCCGAAGCGACCTTTACCAGACCCAAAACTTTATCTCGTTGATTGTATAGCAGGTTGTTAATTTGTTCGCCCAGCTTCTGCATACGCCTTAATAGTCAAAAAAATCTTTTTGCTGTATGCTAACGATGGCATTTAAAAACTGGTATCTTTAGGAGATGTTGTAAGGGAAATATGTGAGATGCAAACTATGTATTAGTACAACCATTAAAATTCAACCCTGATTTGCCTTATGAGGTCATATGTTATTTTACCGCTATTTATTGGTTTAACATTTAGTATGTATGCCCAAGATGTTGAAACCATTGAAGTAGATGTGCTTAATTACAACCGTGAAGCTGCAAACTTTAACGATAAGGGATTTGCATTATTAGAGGTAAAAAATTATTCTGAAGCTATTCCGCTTTTTAAAAAAGCCATTGAGCTCGATACTACCAACCTTACCTATTTCGAAAACTTAGGATTGGCCTATAAAAAAATCAATGCTTATCAAAAAATGCTAGAAAATTATCAGAAAGCTATTTTGTACTTTCCTGAAGAACCTGATTTATATTATTACTGTGGCGATGCGCTCCAAGAGATGGAACAGCTTGATAAGGCTATTGAGGCTTATACCCTGGCTATAAAAGTAGCCAATGACGATGATACTGTAGAGTATCTTTATTTGTACTATTTTAATAGAGCCAATGTATACTTAAAGCAAAAAGACAATATGAACGCCATGAAAGACTACAACAGAACTATTGAGCTAGAGCCCTATTTTCACGGTGCGTTCAATAATCGAGGATACATCAAATTTAACCAACAAGACAAACGTGGGGCTTGCGATGATTGGCGAAAGGCTTTGGAACTAGGTAATAAAACGGTAGCAAAATATATAGCCAAATACTGCAAATAAGCAAAGAGGTCTACAAAGTGCAGACCTCAGAAATAATGCTCCTAAAAAACATTATTGAACAGTGCTTTCATTTTTTGCCAGCTTGCCTCATCGGCTTCTTTTTGATAAGCTAGGGGCAAATCGAACTTTTTGCCAAGTGAGTCGGCGCTTGGACTAGTATAAGCATGTACCGCACCAGGATACTCTATGTACTCGTAATCTACGCCTGCGCTTTCCATGCTATTTTTAAAGTTTTTTACGCTTTCGTCAGAAACAAACGGATCATCGGCGCCATTCTGTACCAATACCTTTGCCTTTACATCTTCTGAGGGTTGCATAGGTAATTGTACTCCAGAATGGAAAGCGGCAACAGCCTCTAAATCATAACCTGCATTGGCCATACTCAAAACCACCGAGCCGCCAAAGCAATACCCTATGGCAGCTATTTTATCAGCATTTACATTAGGATTGTTTTTGAGCACTTCCATAGCTGCTTCAAAACGGGCTTTGGCTTCATCTATGTTGCTCATGACTTGCGAGGAAAATTTTCCTGCATCTTCGGGGTGCGTGGCTTGTTTGCCATTTCCGTACATGTCTACGGCTAAGGCTACATAGCCCAATTCGGCCAGCATATCGGCGCGTTTTCTCACATACTCGTTATGCCCCCACCATTCATGCACGACCAAAATGCCAGGTCGCTTATCTTCTTTTGATGCATCATAGGCAATGTATCCTTCCATTTGGGTGCGGTCTGTGGAGTATGAGACCTCTTGACCGTTTATTTGAGGCTCCTTTGGGGTTTCCTCCTGTGTTTCAGAAGTGGAAGATTCCTCTTGATTGCTGCTGCAAGCACCTAAAACAAGCAATAATAAAATGGGAATAAATGATAGGATTCTTTTCATTTTTGTGATTTTTATAGTTTCAGATTAAAAATAGAACTGAAGAGAGGAGAAGGTGTTTAGGGCACTGACAAAAGGATAAAAAAAAAGCTTCTCAAATTCTTGAGAAACTTTTGTGGGCCCTACTGGATTCGAACCAGTGACCCCCTGCTTGTAAGGCAGGTGCTCTGAACCAGCTGAGCTAAGAGCCCTTTAGAATTACCTTATAGCGTATTTTTCTAAAAGGTGATGCAAAACTAAACAGCTTTTTTTTATGTGCAAATATTACTTTCAAAAAATTTAAAAAATTATTTGTAAACGCCTCTTCTGTTCAGGGCCCTTTGGTATTTTCTTGCATTGTTAATATGTTGTCTATAATTGCTGGCAAAGCGGTGGTAACCTGAAAAATCTTCTTTGGCGCACATATAAATATAATTGTGCCTTTCGTAGTTGAGCACTGCCGCTAGGCTAGAAGGTTCAGGTAAGTTAATAGGGCCGGGAGGCAAACCTCCATATTTATAAGTATTGTAAGGCGAGTCGTACTTAAGATGCCTTTTAAGTACGCGTTTCATTCCAAAATTTCTGAGCGCAAATACAACTGTAGGATCCGATTCTAAGAGCATCCCTTTTTCCAATCTGTTGATGTAAAGGCCGGCTACAATGGGTTTTTCGTCGTTTTTTACAGTTTCGGCTTGTACAATGGATGCCAAGATGGAAACCTCGGTCGGGCTCAAGCCCAAAGAGTCTGCCTTGGCCTTGCGCTCGTCGTTCCAGTATCGGTTATACTCATATTGCATCCTTTCAAAGATTTCTTCAGGCGTGCTTGACCAGTACATCTCATACGTATTGGGAATGAACATGGTCATAATAGTCGTGGTATCGAACCCGAATTTTTGTGTGTAGCTAGGGTCATTGAGCAAGTTAAGGATTTCTTCTTGACTGGTTTTGAGATTTCTTGTCAGTTTTTTTGCCAGGTCTTCTTTCAGTCTAATATTATTGAAAGTGACCCTTACGGGCGCCTGTATGCCGGCCCTTAAGTGCCTGATTGCCTGCAAATTGCTCATCTCCTTTGTTAGCTTGTACCTACCTGCTTTAATATTTTCATTGTAATCGAGTAGCTTAGATACGAACATAAAAGAAACCACATCTTCTAGATACCGCCTTTGTCTCATACTGTCTACAACTTGTTGTATACTAGCATCTTCAGGTATGTATAAGATGGCTTCCTTGCTATTGATCAAAACATTTGGGTTGTAAAATATCTGATAGAAATACACAGACAGCATGATTATCAGTAATGAGAAACCAATAAAAAGTGCTGCCTTAAGGTTTTGAAATTTCATTATATAAATATCTGTTAGGTCCTTTACTGATTAGGTTTGGTTATTTGATGCCCAAAGGTAAAAATTAGACAAACAACTCTCATAAATACTTTGCTCCAAATACTTTGGCTTAGTAGTCATTAATAGTAATTTTGTTTGGCTTTAGGGGAAATAGTACTTTCTATGGTACGTTAAACATTCAGCCAAACAAAATTGTATGTTTTACTTGGCTATTTTTTAATCTTTTAAGTCTTCATGACAAACTATTTTTTTTGGAAAGACTGGTCCGCAGGCAACCAATTTCTCTATGTTGTATTCCTGATGCTTTTTTTTGCCTTAATGGGTTCGTCCATTTATATGTTTGAGGCGGGCAATAGCATTGTGATCGGTTGGGAAAAGCAGGGCGATTTGGAAGTGGTAGACATCGTTATCGATAGGTTTGACAAGCACTTTTTTGAGTTTACACAAGAGGCAGATGCGTATTTGTTAAAAGAAAGCTATAAGGCTACCGACATACAGGTGCCTTTGTATGTTTATTACGCTTATTTGTTCTTGCTTGCTTTAGGTACGGTAATACTTTTAGCAGCCTTGCCCGATTTGCCCGTAATTCCCTTCTTGGCAGGCATGGGCATCATAATCCTTACTTGGGCAACTATGGGTTTTGAAAGCCTAAAAATCTTTTACCAAGTATACGATAAGCTCTTTGCCATGGCGTTTATACTAACTTTTTCGCTTTTGGCATTTTTCTTTCACTACATAAAAAAAGGAGTGGCCGTTTATATACGGTTTGTTTGCTTTGCTCTGGTCTTTACCTTGGCTTATTTTGCTTTACGAGAGTTTACACAAGTGTTGTATCCGGTAGTACACCTCTCTGTATATGGTATAGCCTTTCCCATAGTCATCGCCATTCTATTTATTTTGTTTAATGCACATGAGATATACCGCTTTTTTCTTTATCTCACCACCAATAGGTCGCTTAATTCGGGCCGAAATAATGCGCAGAGGTTTTGGTTCCTGTCTTTGCTTTATCTGGGCCATGCCATCTACGTTTATTTCTACTTTGCCGGAGAAATAGACTGGGATATCTACTACATACATCCCATTTATCTTTTTGTGGCAATGTCTTTTTTAGGTATTTGGGGAATGAGCGCACGTGAGGTCCAATATGAATCGCTAATAGCTTTTGGTCCTGTAATGGCTTTTTTATACATAGGTATGGGAATAATAGCCGCTACAGCTATAGCATACCCTTTGGCTACGGCCAATACTCCTTTAAATGAGGTGTTTGAAGATGTGGTGGTTTACTCGCAAGTCGGTTTTGGTGCAGGTGCCATGCTTTATGTTTTTGCCAACTTTAAGGATATTTTACCCTCAGGCCAACCGGTCTACAAAATATATTACAAACCTTTACAGTTCGATTATCTCTATAAGTTGTTCACAGCAGGTCTGGTAATCGGTTCTTTGTTGCTTTATGGCGACTTCTTTACTTATAGGCAAGCTTTTGCAGGCTATTTTAATGGTTTAGGAGATCTACATAAGATGCTAGAAGACGATTATACCAGCAAGCAGTATTACGGCATAGCTACGGGCTACGACCCAAGAAACCATCGTTCCTTTTATTCTTTGGGACAGTTGGCTTTAAGTGCCAAAGATGAGGCAGCTGCCGAGATATTTTTTGAAGATGCCGTTGCAAAAAAACCAAGTCCTTATGGTTACGCGCTTTTGGGCGATATACAATTTGGTAAAAAGAAATTTCTGCAAGCAATCCTGACCTACCAAGAAGGGATAGAACGTTGTGAGGACAACAGCCAACTATACAATAATCTAGCTTTGATGCTGAACGAGCGCGAGATGCTGCCCGACAGTGTTTTCCTGTATTTTGATGCTGGTATAGAAAAAGCACCTGAGCCTGAAGTGCTGCAGAGCAACATGTTTACACTTTGGACGAAATACAATATTTATCAGAACCTTGATTCGGTTTATGGTGATCAAAAAAGGATTCCGTACATTGGTACTGCGAGCAATGAGCTGGCTTTTTTAAATGCTTATGAGCAAGATGTAGCGCAGCCTTTCGACTACAGTTATGTGCCAGATAGCATCATCAATACCCCACAATTATGCTATGTGTACAATTATGCACTTAACGTAAAGGGCGGGGCAAGCAAAGAGCTCGTCCAACTCTTAGAAAAACTTATTGCCGTAGAAGATAACTTTTTATTTACCGATTATCTCAAATTTGCTTTGGCAAACTGCTATTACTATAAAGGAGAATTGGGTAAGGCCTTGGAGCTAATTCAAGATGTTTTCTTTTCTTCCAGCAGGACCAATCCAGATTTTGCTTACTATTTAGGTGGGTGGATGTTAGAAATGGAAGAGTATGAAAAAGCAGCAGATTACTACCATACAGCCTATTTGCGTGGCAAACAAGAGGCATTACTTAATGAAGCGGTTTGCCGTTCTGAATTAGAAGACAAAAGCGAAGCCATTGATATTTGGCTAACCCTAAAAGATGAAGGCAGAAATGGACAAAAAGAGGTGGCTAAAGATATGCTTCGCTTTTTGGTAAAAGATAGCCTCAACACTTTAAACTTGGCCAATGCTAATGATTTGGGTAAATACAGGTATTTGCACTACAATCAGACATTGCCCGATGTCCGCTTTGAAGGATTGTTCAATTCAATTAAAGAACCCAAAATCAAATCAGTGATTGCCATAGAGCGGGTGCATTTTGCAATTGACCAGAAAAATGAAACCTTGGCAGGAAAATATCTTAAATTGGCTGCAGCGAGTAACATACAAGATGAGGTGCAACCGCTTTTTCAGCAGGCATATTTGCGTTATGTGGCTTATCAAGAAAAATTTGATGAGGAATTTATTAAAAGAGTAAATGAGGCGACATTTAACCGACTTAATAAAAGCGATCAATATTTTTACAGAGCTTTGTATTATGCTGCAGTATTAAAAGAAAAAGAGGCCATAGAAGCTTTTGAAAATGCAATAGAGCTCAACCCGATAAAGGCCAATTACTATTTAGAATGGGCGGCCTATTATCAAGAACTCGATCAAGTTGAAAAAGCCTATGATGTTCTATTGGCCGGAGTAGAAACCAATCCGGAATCTGTGCCATTGATAGAAGCGTATATTCTACAATCTTTGAACTTAAGGTATACAACCTTTGCTGAGAGCATGTTAGAAGAATTGAAAAATTATACCTCTTCTACCCGTTATCAGGAATTTTTGCAAGTTTACAAAGATAAATTGGCCGAGGTGGAAAAAAGCTTTGAGCAATGGAGCAATTGAGGTAGCTTTAAAACATATTTAAATTACGATTGCTTGTAATAATCTTAAAGTTCTTTCGACCAATTTTACAAGTATTATAAAACTGAAACTAATGGCAGAAGAAGTAATAAGGACTAAAGAAACCTCGAAAATCTATCAGATGGGTAGCGAGACCATCAAAGCCCTTCAATCTATAAGCATCTCTATCAACAAAGGCGAATATGTAGCTTTTATGGGGCCTTCAGGCTCAGGTAAGTCTACCTTAATGAATATTGTAGGCTGCTTAGATACTCCCTCAGGCGGCAACTACTTTTTGGCTGGTAAAGATGTGAGCAACCTCACAGAAAACGAACTGGCAGAAATCAGAAATAAAGAAATCGGTTTTGTTTTCCAGACATTTAACTTATTGCCGCGTTCTTCTTCATTAGAAAATGTAGCCTTACCGTTGGTTTATGCAGGTTACAGAAAAGCAGAAAGAGAAGAAAAAGCTTTGCAGGCACTCACCAATGTTGGTTTGGGCGATAGGGCAGGGCACAAGCCCAACGAACTCTCAGGTGGACAACGCCAACGCGTGGCCATTGCTCGTGCTTTGGTAAACTCCCCAAGTATCATACTGGCTGATGAGCCTACCGGTAACCTCGACTCCAAAACCTCCTACGAAATTATGGATTTGTTCGAGGAACTGCATAAAAGAGGCAACACCATAATCATGGTTACACACGAAGACGACATTGCCGAATACGCCCACCGTGTCATTAGATTGCGCGATGGTTTGATAGAAAGCGATAAAAAGAACGAGAA
>CAKZMZ010000358.1 GCA_937129345.1 uncultured Thalassovita sp.
AATTTATGTTCACGTATAACGAAGAAAAAAAGGATTTGGCCATTGCCTATATTTGCCATTTTCTGTTTGGGGCAGCTTATGCTTACCAAGGTAAATGGTTTAAGCAAATTCTCTTCTGGATCACCTTTTTTGGTTTTTTCGGCATAGGCTGGGTCGTTAATATTCTAAGAATGCCCAGTTCTATAAGAAAACAGAACAGACAAATTGCCGAGCGAATTTTGCGGGGTATTTACAGGCGATATAGCTTTAAAAAAAGCACACAAGAACCAACAGACGCTATGGACTATATTGCTAGGCGGGCAAAACTGGCAGAATCTTCCCTAAAAAATGCCAAGCCTAGAGATGTAAGGCCCGCCTATGATCCCGTGGCTCTTACTGTAGAAAACCTAGAAAAGGGATTTATGGTAGATTACGATTTTAAAACTTGGGACGTAGTAAGCGAAGTACAGTTTGATTGGTTAAATAGTGGTTCAGATAGATGCTTTAAACTGGCCAGCGATACCAAAACCATGGTCATTAATCTGCGCAAAGATGGTGAGCATCTTTATGTAATACATTTTGAGCCGGTAAGTCTTTATGCTTTGGATAGCAAGCTAGAGCCGGAAATCAAATTCAGGAACAAACCTAACAACATTATACATTATAAAGGCACTGAATATTATAGAGAGACTGCCAAAAACGGATTATTCTTTGTGCTTAAACCAGTCTCAACAGCAAAAAAAGTAAGTAGTTGGGAGTATTTTGATGACTCAAGAGAACAACTTATCCGTATCGAAAACTATGGCAAGGATGGCATAAAGGCCTTTTCAGGTAAAGTAGTGTCGCCCTTAGATTTCTCTGATATACTGCCTAATAAATGATTTTCACTTAAGCCTACGTTTTGCCTGAAACCTTCCATTGCTCCGCGAATTGCGTTCGGAGACCACATTTTGCCAATAGGCTGTTCTAGGTTTCCAAACCTAGAACCACCTATCATAGAATCTGTGATTCGAGAAAATATAAGACAGATTTCAAATTTTAGGATAACAAGTTAGGGTTTGCATAACCCGAACAGCTATTTAATCATTTACAGATACTACTCTCAGCACCACAAAGACAATCATTTTTCAAATAGTGTATTTAAATGATAGAAACCTCACATTAAATAAAAGTCAACTTAATACCGGGATGTATTTTGCTCATGCCTTCACTAACCAAAGCTTCGGCAGCCACTCTTAGTCGCTTTTTTATAGAAATGGTGTAGTTTAATTTTATGGCATTACCGTCTATAGATTCAATCTCATTTAGTTGGTACCCTACGCCGAACGCATGGCCCGATACGAATTGATCTTTGTTGGATGTCACACCAAAACTAGTTTCTGCAAAAATTGCCGGAGAAATACGCAAGCCCTCGTTTTCTCTTTTTTCCATTAAGCCATAAGCAGATAGCCCCAAACTTGCCTGAGTAGTAAAATTAGATGCCTCTTTTAAATTAATAGATGCATTTACAGAAGCGGTTGGCGCTATGGTACCCGCCGTATATGCAATGCCCACAGGCAAACTTATCTGAAGTTTGTTAGATGCAACTTTTACATTCACCGGTTTTTTTGAAAAAGGCAATTGTAAATCAATTTTACTTTCGCTTTGAGGTACTGCATCAATTGGCTCAGCAGCTTTTTCTTTAACCTTAGCCACCAACTTTTGCTCAGAAAACTCAGTATTTACCTGCAAAGCCTTAGACTCTATGTTGATGCTTTCATTTTGAGCTTCCTCATCTTTTTCGAGCTTTGCTAAAGCTTCGCTTTTTGTTTTATCAAAAGTCAATGCTAAAAACTCCCGCTTATCAGTTTTCTCAGTGGGTTCTAATAGCTCTTCGTGAGTTTTTTCAGTAGCGCCCATCAGTCCTGGCAGTGCTTTCTGTACCTCAGGTGCAATCAAAAAGGAAAACAGATAAGTAACCGCCGTAAGGGTAAGTACAATAGCTGCCGCCAAATCAAAGAAATTATACCTATTTTGCCCCTGATTGCCGTTCAAGTTTCGTTGTATTTTACCAAAAGTATCTTCCCTATCCCAGTTTTTTGCCTGCGGAGGCACACCTTCCATATCATGCAGTGCATTTCTAAACAGGTCGTCTAATTCATTGTCTTTCATGGTATATCCCGTTTTTTGCCAATAAAGTTCTTAAAGATGCCCTGGCCTTGCTCAGCTGGGACTTAGAGGTATTTTCACTGATACCCAATTGTTCTGCTATTTCTTTGTGGCTGTAACCTTCTACAGCGTAAAGATTAAAAACCGTGCGGTAGCCATCTGGCAGTTGCAATACCAAAGCATAAATATCTTCGGCAGCTATTTTACCCTCAACCGAGGCCTGTGTAGCTACTTTTTGAGCTTCATGATCTTGCACTAGGTTAAAATTATTGCTCTTTCTAAGCAGCATGAGGCACTCGTTGATCATGATGCGTTTCATCCAACCCTCAAGGCTTCCCTTGCCTCTGTAATCGAATAGATCAATCTTACTAAAAATCTTCATAAAAGCTTTTACCAGCACATCTTCTGCATCTGGTTCGTTGCGCATATATCTAAAACAGAGCCTGAACATTTTATCGGCATAACGTTCATACAAAACCCTTTGGGCCTTGCTTTCACCTTTCTTACAGCGTGCTATGAGCTGTTCTTCGTCCAAATTCTGTTGTGTTTTAGTAAAAGTTCTCAATGGCAAAATGCATTAATTTATAAAAGGTTGCCTGACTGCTCGCTTGAAGAGGTCGCTTGAAATAGTCGCTTGAAATAGTCGCTTGAAAAATTTATTCAACAAATCTGCAGTACAGGTTGCCTATTTCATTTCATTGTTACAGACAGGCTGTATTAGTAGCAAATAGGCAATCTCAAAGGTAGGCTTGTCGTACTCGTGCTGCTGTTAAATCGCTGTTAAAAAAGAGTAAAACTTGTTAAATAGTAATCACCATTGCATAGGCGTTTTTGGCTTAAAGCCTTGCTACTCAACTAGAATTAATATAGATGGAAGTGCCCTGCTGTGCTCTATAAACCAATAGTTATTTTGTTGGTAAAATGGCGAAAACGATTGAAAATAAGTGATTGATTTTCACTTTCTATCTATCTGATTAACAAGAAAAAAAGCAATAGTGAGTTATAAGTGAAGTTAGTTCTGGAAAAGTATTTTTTTGATGAAGTTATCGGCAAGATTCTATTTTTTAATACTATTGCTGGCGTTTTTAACTGTATCTTCTTTAGTAGCCATTCGCTACAGCAGCAACAGACTTATTAATGCTGAACAGCTTTTGTACATCACAAAAGAACAAAAGCTTTTGTGCAGATTGCTCAGCAGCAGTACCGAAAATTACATCTTTAATGAAGATGAAGCAGTAAGCGATAAGCTCAAGGGTTTTATGTTGAGTTTCCAACAAAATATGGTCGAAATCAAGAAAAGAGACCAGTCTATAGCACTGCCCCTAGAAAACATTAAGGAAATCGAGAACAACTGGAGTTATACACTAAAGCACGTATTGAGCATAGTAGGTCAGTCTAGATACAGCAAATTCCAAGAACTAAAAGAAGTACAACTGCTTACCGAAAGGCTTGTTAACAACTTTGCCTTGCAACAAGGTTTTTTAGAGACCGAACTTGCTAAAACCAAGGCATACACCCATAAACTATATGTATTTTTCGTCATCCTTGCCATAGCCGACTTGATCGCTTGCCTTACATTGGTTTATTTTAAATTACATAGGCCTTTAGAAAACATAAAACTAACTGCCGAGAAACTAGCTGCGGGTAATTTATCAGAAAAATCTAAGATCAAAGGTAAAGGTGAATGGGCAGACATTGCCGACTCATTAAACCAAGTGATTGATAGGCAGCAGCAAATCACAACCCTTTCTAAAAAGCTAGGCGAAGGTAACTTCAACTTTGATTATGCTCTGAGCAGCAAGCAAGATACCATTGGGCAGGCCTTGATCGACATGAAGGAAAAAATCCATCTTTTCTTTGAAGAAGACCGCAAAAGAAACTGGATCAATACTGGCTTGGCCAATTTCTCAGACCTTTTTCAAAAGTGGAACGATAACCTGGATACCCTTACAGAGAAGATTATCATACAATTGGCCGATTACCTCAAGGCCAACCAAGGAGCCTTATTTGTAGCTGAGAAAGACAAAGAAGGTGAGATTTATTTAAAACTTTCATCGGTATATGCTTGGAACAAAAAGAAATTTCTTAAAAAGAAGATAAAAGTGGGTGAAGGATTACTCGGACAAGTAGCCCTTGAAGGCGAGACCAAGTACATGACCGAAATCCCCAATGATTTTGTGAGCATTACATCCGGCATGGGCGGTGCCAATCCTAAAAGTATTTTAATGGTGCCACTCACTTTTAACAACGAGGTACAAGGCATAATAGAGCTTGCTTTTTTTCAAGAACTACAGAAATATGAGATAGAATTTGTTGAAAAGCTTTCAGAAAATGTGGCTTCTTCTATACATACCATTTTGTCTAATAGCCAAACCCGTAAGCTGCTTGAAGAGTCTATGGAGCTTACTAAGGCCATGGGCATGCAAGAAGAACAAATGAGGCAGAACATGGAAGAGCTGCAGGCCACGCAAGAAGAAATCCACAGAAAAGAAACAGAACTAAGCGGTCTATTTGCTTCTATCAACAATACTTTAGGAACAGTAGAGTACAACATGGAAGGTTCCATTTTAAAGGTAAACAGCAACATGTTAGAGGCACTAGGCTACACCGAGTTGGAGATGAAAGGCAGATCTGACAATCAATTTGTAGCTGCAGGAAAAGACGAACGCTTTTGGAGAGACCTTAGCATTGGAAAATCGAAATCGGGCGACTTTAAATGGATGGCCAAAGACGGCAAAAAAATCTGGTTCAATTCTACCTATACACCCATAAAAGACAAAAAGGGCAAGCCGGTTAAAATACTGCAACTCTCTCAAAATGTAACCGAAAAGAAAAAAGCTGAAATTGAAGCCTATCAATTGTCATTGGTGGCCGATAATACAGACAACTCTGTGATCATTACCGATAAGAACGGGAAAATTGAGTATGTAAACAAGGGCTTTGAAAGATTAACAGGCTACACACTTGAAGAGATCAAGGGTAGAAAACCCGGTAGCTTTTTACAAGGCGCAGACACCGACAAAAAAACAGTAGAAAAAATAAGAAAAAGTATAAGGCGTATAGAGCCTTCTTACAACGAGTTGCTCAACTACAACAAAAACGGTGATAGTTATTGGGTTTCCATTGCCATTAACCCCGTTTTTAACTCATTGGGGCATATTGATAAATTTATTTCCATACAAGCCAATATTACCGATACCAAAAGACAGGCCTTAGATCAAACCCATAAAATGGCGGCTATTGGTAAATCTAATGCGATAGTAGAATTCGATTTAAAGGGGAATATACTTACAGCGAATGAGCGATACTTAGAAATCATCAAATATAATCTTGAAGAGGTAGAAGGAAAACCACATAGTATGCTCGTAAATCAGGAAAAGACCGATGAGAAAGCATACCAAACTTTTTGGAAAGAACTGATTGAAAAGGGATACAGTCAAGGCGATTTTAAGCGCAAAACCAAAACAGGTGAAATCGTTTGGTTTAGAGGAAGCTTTAATGTAATCAATGATATTTCTGACAAGCCCTTTAAAGTAGTAAAAATAGCACAAGATGTAACCCATGAAAAAGAGCTGGAACTAGAGGCCAAAGCGCAGGCAGAAAAGCTGACAGAATACACCAAGGAATTAGAAAGTTTTCAAGAGACTTTGAGTAAAAAACTACAAGAAGCAAGGGCAGAGATGAAGATGCAGATGGATGAGATAGAAAACGAGCGCATTAAAAACTCCTCCATCTTAGAGGGCTGCCTTGATGCCGTAGTTACTTTTAATCAAATTGGTTTTATAGAATTCTTCAACAAATCGGCAGAAAACCTTTGGGGCAAAGAGCGCATTGAAGTAATCGGCTCGACCATAGATCAAATTTTGCCAGTAAAAGTAGAGCGAGAAGGCAAAGAAGTGCTCTGCGTTGATACCCCGTCCGGAGAAAGAATACCGATGGATACCAAAGTACCTATCGATTTTAAAGTTGGCCGTAAAAAAACACAGGTCTTAATGTCAATTACTAGAATAAAAATTGGCAAATATGCTTTTTTTGCACTATTTATCCACTCTTAGTAGAGTTACTTTTTGATTTTTGAGCAATAAAACTTTCAAAAGTGATAGATTTAGCTGCTCGGAGGTTAAAATTTTACCAACCAAATTTCCCTTTAATCCTTGTTTTATTTTAAAATAGCTTGCTTTTATGCGGCAGGCGGAAAATATTTACAGATACCTAAGTATTCTTAAGCTATGCTGCTAGTACAAGAGTAGCTATTACAAAAAAGGAAGTAAATTGGAATTTCATTAAGTCTTATCATTTAAATTCAACCAATAAACAGTAGCGGTCATATGAACAATAAGATATTTGCAGGATTAGCTATTTTTTTATTGTTTTTAGTAGTGGGCACCTTGTTTCTATTTACTATCGATGCTTACTACAAAACCATTTACCGCGAAAAGTTAAGCATAGAAGAGGTCTTAAAAAGCGATAGCCTACAAGCAGCGCTAGGTGTTGATCAAGCCAATACACCAGCAGATTTAAACCTAGAATTCCAAACCGTTCAGTACAATTCTTTTGATGGCACCGCCCTGCAAGCTTGGTACATAGCCGCAGAAGAACCTTCTAACAGATGCATTATAATCAGTCATGATGTCACTTCGAACAAATTAGAGGCCTTGAAGTTTTTGAGCGCTTTTAAAAAAGCCGGCATCCATAAAAAATTTCACTTGTTTGTACCTGACTTAAGAAATGCGGGTGCTTCTGAAAGTGCGCCTATATTTATGGGCTATAAAATTGCAGAGGACATAGCCACCAGCATTACCTTGCTCAAAGAGAAATTCAACTTAAATACTTTTACTTTATTCGGGATAGGTTTAGGCGCTACGGCCTCTGCCATTGCCGCCAAGCGCACCGATTTGCAGCAACATTATCAGAATATAGATATTGAAATAAGCGGTATTATCTTGGATTCTCCTGTAAGCCACGTAGAGAAGGAACTCACCAAAGTGCATAAAAAGGTGGCTCCTCCTCTAGCTTCTGCAGTTTGCTTTTATTTTAATAATAAAGTAAACGGTTATTTGGAGTATATGAGGCTCAGTTTTTTGCTTACAAAGACAGATTACGGTGCGCTTATTTTCCAAAATATAGGTGACGAAACTACTCCTACCCCAGAGTTACTAGAAGAAATCCGCGATGTACCATCGGTTAAACTAGAGATATTTGATGGTGT
>CAKZMZ010000359.1 GCA_937129345.1 uncultured Thalassovita sp.
GTCAATCAAAACAACCAAGGGTCCTTTCTCGAACATACCTTCTTCAGTAGCATTTATTTTCTCATCGTATTGGTCTACTTTTCCATCTGTATAAACAATAAGCTTATCATCTGCGAGTAATTGGTCTACTATTTTTGTGGCTATGTGCATATAACCACCACCATTGCCTCTTAAGTCAATGATCAATCTTTCCATGCCTTTGTCTATCAATTTAGAAAGACTAGACTCGAACTCATCAAAAGTTTTAGCGCCAAAAGTATTGATTTTTATGTAGCCTGTATTTTCATCAATCATATAACTGACCTCGATAGAATACTCCGGGATTTCGTCGCGTTTTACCGTGAAATACAACAGATCATTTTCATTTCGGCGCTTTACGCCTACGCTTACCTTGGTGTCTTTTTTACCTCTAAGCAAATCTATTACGCGCCTGCGGCTAATATTTACACCTGCTATGGTCTCTTCCCCCACCTTTATGATTTTGTCTCCTGCTTTAATACCCACTTGCTCAGAAGGCCCTCCTGACACTGTAGAGACCACATATACCGTATCTTTAAATACATTAAACTCTATGCCGACGCCTTCAAAATTTCCTTGCAAATGAGAATTGGAATACTCAAAATCTTCTGCAGGTATGTAGGTGGTATGGGGATCTAGCTTATTGAGCATTTGCTCTATGGCAAAATCTGTTAGATCATCAGTATTTACGGTATCGACATAGTAGCGCTGAATATAACTGATAATGTCCCTGAATTTTTTAGAATTTTTAGATACCCCTCTGGCACCACTCACACTTACAGCTCCATTTTGAAAAACGTTGGCACCAATAAAAATACCTGCAGCAATTGCCAAAGATAAAAGTAAGGGCAACCTTATTTGAAATCCGGTATTATTGATTTTCTTGTCAGACATGGTTTTATTTCTGGGTAATAGGATTATTCCTGATTAATGGCTTTAAAAAAGTACTTTTTTGTATCGATGTTTTTGTGGTAATTATTTGAGAAAACAGCGGTTTAGTTTTTGGCTTTACCTGCTTAATATATTTTAAGACTAAAAAGTCAGCAACTTAGGCCATTGAAAAACTTTACATTGAGCAGAATAAGTTATCCTTTAAATTACTACAGGCCTAAGCTTCTGTTGGCTTCAAAAATACAAAACCTTGCTCTTCTTTTCGTTCCTCGTAATCTACTTTTACATTAAGCAAGTACATAATGTGCCGTTTGTCTATCAAAACCTCTAATCCTCCAACAACATATTTTTTATCTGATTCACTCGGTTTATCAAAACCTAAAGAAAAACCTGTGGCACCACAGCCTCCTCCGCGCATACCTATGCGTAAGAAATAACCCTCGGGTATTTTCTTGCTTTCTATGATCTGTGCGATTTCTTGCTGCGCTCTTGGTGTAATTTCTACTGGTATTTCTTCCATAAATGTTTGTATTATCTAAGTCTGTTAAGTAAGTAAAAAAACGATATGAGCAAAAATGTTTCATTATTGAGGAAATATACAAAAGCACAGGAGAAACATTCTTCGATTAATCGACAAAAATATTCACATTTTGATTGAAAAATAGATATTTGCAGCCTGAAAATTTTATCAACCAAATCCTCTTTTATGAGATATTTATTCACCGATTATTTTAAATAGCTTAGTTAACAGAAATGAAAAAATACCAGTCACTCATTGAGCAAACGTTTGAGTTCCCCACAAGCGAATTCGACGTTAAGAACAACAATTTGTTCTTTCACGGCATAGACCTTTCACAACTGATTGAAGAGTACGGTACACCACTCAAAATCTCTTACCTCCCTAGAATTTCTGAAAATATCCAATTTGCCAGGAAAATTTTTAAAGAGGCCTTTGAAAAATACAATTACGAGGGCAATTACACTTATTGCTATTGTACCAAGTCCTCCCACTTTAAATTTGTACTCGAAGAGGCTCTTTCTAACGGGGTGCAATTGGAGACCTCTTCAACTTATGACATAGAGATCATTAAAAATCTTTATAACAGCAAAATGGTCGATAAAAACATCTTGATCATCTGTAATGGCTATAAATTGCAGCGGTACTTAGACAAAATATCGGAGCTGATCAACGACGGTTTTGAAAATTGTATACCGATTCTTGACAATAAAAATGAGGTTAACCACTATCTAGAAAAAATAAAAAAGCCTTTTAAAGTCGGCATTAGAGTGGCTGCTGATGAGGAACCCAATTTTGATTTCTATACTTCTAGATTAGGCATAAGATATAAGGATGTATTGCCACTTTATAAAGAAAAAATAGCCAATAACCCACAACTAAAGCTCAAAACCATACATTTTTTCATTAACTCAGGCATTAGAGACTCCGCTTACTATTGGTCTGAATTGAGCAAGTTTGTTTACAAATATTGCGAGCTAAAAAAGATTTGTCCTGAGCTTGACTCCATAGACATCGGAGGTGGTTTCCCAATAAAAACTTCGCTCGATTTTGAGTATGACTATCCGTACATGGCAGAGCAAATCATAGAAAATATTCAGGGCATGTGCAAGCAAAATAACGTACCTGCCCCCAACATCATTACAGAATTTGGCAACTACACAGTTGGTGAGAGCGGTGCAACAATTTATAAGGTAGCCGATGCGAAACTACAAAACGACGTAGAATTGTGGTACATGATCAACGGTTCTTTTATTACTCATTTACCGGATACTTGGGCCAAAAACCAAAAATTTATCGCTTTGGCCATTAATAATTGGAACAGAGACTACAGACATGTGCATCTTGGCGGTATTACCTGTGATAGCGACGATTATTACAATTCAGAAGCCAGTAACCTCAATATTTTCATGCCTTCGCTAAATGGAGGGCCACAATACCTCGGTTTTTTCCATACAGGGGCTTATCAGGAATCTATAGGAGGGTATGGAGGTTTGCAACATTGTTTAATTCCCGGTACCAAGCATCTTGTGATCAAAAAAGACAAAGATGGCAATTTGGTAAAAAGTATTTTCAGAGAAGAGCAAAAAGCAGAAGATATGCTCAGGATTTTGGGGTATTGATCGCTTTTGGCTTTGTATAATTCAATAACGAGAAAAGGCGCATTTGGCGCCTTTTCCTGTTATTACCCAATGTATTACAGTAATCAATTTTTGATGTAAACCTTCACCAAATCTTTAAATTCTCTTTCGCCCTTTATATTTTTCAAATAAGACTTTCTATCGTCTTTAATTTGATCATTGGTAATTTCTCTGGTTTCAAAGGCTTTCTTAAACCAAACGAGCGCTTCTGATATATTCATGTTTTGAGAGTATGTACAGGCCAAGCCATACATAGCTTCGGCATTATCTGCATCTAATAATAAAGCTTGGTTAAAATGACCGGCTGCATCATTACTCAACTCTAAGTCTAAGTGGAGCATGCCCAGCATAGTATAATAATCAGAATCAGCAATGTCAGGTTCTATTCTGGCGGCGTCGAGTAAATCCCTAATGGCATCATTATAATCGCTTTCTGCACGATGACTGATCGCCCTTTTTAGGTAAGCGTCTATATACTCAGCATCAAGCGCAATGGCATCTGAGTAGTAATCTACGGCTCTTTTGTGGTCTTCTTTTCTTTGGTAAGCATTGCCTATTTCAAAATTGGCTAATTTGGGTTCGTATCCTAAGCTAACGGCCTCATCAAAATCCTTAATGGCATTTTTAGTATCGTTCAGTGCTGAATAGGTCATACCTCTTTTAAAATATGCTTCTGCAAACATTTTATTAGTCTTGATGGCATCGTCGAATAGAGAAAGCGCATCTTTATAGCTTTCTGTCTTATAAAGCGCAAAAGCTAGCCTATTCATAATTTCTGGATCTTCAGAATTGATTTTGTAGGCTCTGTTATAAGAAAGTACTGCATTGTTGTAATCGCCCAAATTCATATGGGCATCTCCCATGCCTATCAACGCCTCTACTTTACCTGGAATAAGTTCATTGGTTTTTTCAAAGTCCAGTACAGCACCTTTATAATCGCCTATGAGCAATTTCATGGTAGCACGCTCAAAATAAGCATTGCCAAACTTATCATTGTATAGTATTGCTTTATTGTATTCTTTAATGGCCTCTTCTCTATTGAAACCTAGCGCCTGTAACTTTCCTAATTGGTACCAACCTTCAGAGAAGGTATCGTCAATGGTCAATGCTTTATCAAAATAAACCTTGGCCTGTTCGAAGTTCTGGTTGGTAAAGGCCGCAATACCTTGGTTAAAGAACTCACGGGTAATTTTTTCTAGTTCGTCCAATCCTTTTGGCCCTAATCCTGTCCTTTTGGCATTGTAGAAATCATCGCGGGCTTTTTCAATCCTATCCATTTTTACGTTGAGCACTCCACGTTGAAAGTGAGCCTCAGGATACTCAGGATCAGATTCTATGGCTTTGTTAAAATCTTCCATTGCTTTGGAGTAGTTGCTTTTCAGCATGTGTATGGCACCTCTACTTGTCAATAATTCAGCATTGTCCTTATTTTTGATCAAGGCCGTAGTAAGGTCTGAAATAGCACCGTCAGCATTGTTCAACTTCAACTTAACTTCTGCCAAGGCTGTATTGTATTTGGTGTCTGCACCTTCAATTCCAATAATTACTGCGTAATCTTCTATAGCTTTGTAATAGTACTCTTCATCGTTCTCCAACTCGGCTTCGCTAATGTAAAACTGAGCTCGGGTAGCTAAAGCATCTATATAATTGATGTCTAAGGCAATAGCTTCATCAAAGTCTTTTAAAGCTCTTTTTCTGTTATCCATTGCCAAATAGCACTTACCTCTACCAAGATAATATTCAGGATTGTCTCTCTCATCTCTAATTACCTTGTTATAATCTTTTATGGCTTCTTTATAGTCGCCCGCAAAATACTTGGAGTCTAGATTGGCTTTAGCCCTAATGGTATTGTCTACTTGTCTGATTTTATCATCTAGCCAAAATTCATTAGGCTTTTGCTTTAAGGCAACTAAGTAGAAGTTTTTTGCTCGTTCGTACTCTCTTGCTTTCAAAGAGTTATCCCCTTTAAAAACAGCTTCTTGATAAAGCTCTTCCCTACTATATTTACCAGTTACTACAATCCTTTGAATTTCATTCACCTTTTTAGTAGCATATATTTTGTATGGGTCAATGTCTATGGCCTCGTTATAGGCGTCTAGAGCTTCTTGATACTCTTCCTTCTCAAAGGCAATATCACCTTTTTTTACTGCAGCTTCATAAAGTTCTTTTTGCTCTTTATAATAGGCCTCTTTTTTCTTTTTAATTTCTGCAATCAATTCTTTATTACTGACTAAAAAGCTCTGGTTTGTAGTGACTTCTGCAACTCCTGTATCTTCTGGTATAACCTCAAACTCTAGAGGGTTTTCAGGATTATAGAATGTAACACCTATAATGTAGGTCTCCCATTGGTTGCCATTTTTTACAGCTTGTACATCTGCTACCCTTTCAACAGATTGGTAAGGTAAATCTACCGTGTTGTGCTTGCTCGCGAACTCTCTTTTAAAATAAACCCGTACAAATGTTACATCTTTCTCATAAACTTTAGAAACCTTTATATCAGAAAAAGTCACTGTGAAATCAGGGCTTTTTACATAAAAAAGGTCAAAGTCTTTTAAGTACTTTTCAATAGATGCATCAACCACGTTTTCATTATCCACATTGTTTGGATTGATATCATCCTCAAGGGTTATCTCAGCATCTTTAAAGATACGGTTGGCGTTGGGGTCGTAGCTGTTCGTTATCAGCTTTTCAGTTTCTGTAAGCGTAAGGCCATCGTTCGATATCATGTTCAATAGCCCTTGAAACTCATTAACCAACAATTCTGATTTGTATACGATTTCTGCCTTGTCTCGAACCTCGAGTTCTTGAGCTTGAGCAAGGCCAAAAAAAGTAAAAAAAGCTATGATGGAAAGTGTTGCAGATTTTAACATGTCAAATTTATCTGTTAGACGATTGATAGTTTGTATATTTTGGATGTTTTAACCTCAAAAGCTGGTTTCAACAAGGTTAAATATAGTTTTTTTTACTTGTCAACAAGAATTAGGGTTGTCGCTATTAACAAGTGTTATACAAAGGTAACGAATATTCAAAAAAATGCAGCGTTCCGCTTTACTTAGAAGAAAAATAGTTGACTAACCTAAAAAAGTCAAACATAGTTACCCTAAAAACATCTCTTTCTACTTCAGTATCCAACAGAGGAAAAAGTTCATCCTCTTCTTTGTAAAAGAGTTTATGCTCATCTAAAATGCTGTTGTACACTTTGGCCGTAAACTTAAAATGTGACTCTCTATTGCCTTTTGTAAATGCAAACTCGCCTTGTTGTTGGGTAAGGGTATCTTTCCAAACTATGGTAAACTTTGTGGAGTCTTTAAAAAAGGGATTAGGCTCTACATAAATAAAAGCCTCATCTATACGCCAATTGTAGATAATGCTCAGATTTATGAGCGGTTGTTTATCATCATCGAGTCTATCTTGCAGCCTGTAAATCTCTATGCCTGCCTTTCGCTTTTCGTCCAAATCATAGTAAGACTGTCGCATATTTTTAAAGAAAAGCTCTGAACTTTCTAAGGTTTCGAACTTACTCTTGTTCGGATCTACTTTCTTTTTCCTGTCTGGATCGCAGGCAAAGAGTATGGGGATTAAAAAGAATATAAGATAACTCCTTTTCATGCTACAGTTTTTCGGATTCAATCGC
>CAKZMZ010000360.1 GCA_937129345.1 uncultured Thalassovita sp.
CTGCTTACTGCTGAAGGTGCTTCTATTAAAATTCAGCCCGCAACCCTTAAAGTAGATTTATTCTGTGTGGATACGAACAGTAGGGCAGTGCAGCATTTAAAAGCGGGCCTCAATACACTTGCAGGGTACTCTGGAGTAGAGATTTTAGTAAATGTTATGGAGCGGCCAAAAACTGAAACTGATGCTTGTTTTACTTTTTGGATAGATGCCGATTCTACGCCTGAGGGCTTAGGGTTTGATAAATTTTGCCTAGTGAAATCGGGTTTTAGTTCGCTTAGTAGAAGTTTTCATGCAAAGCAGAAAGGCATTTACCATCAACTTAATTTAGATACGCAAGCCAAGCGGGCAGATGCCAATATTGTAAACCTATTGGCTCAACTTTTATTTAAACCTGCTAGGCAAATTGATTTTAGAAAAATAGATGAAAAGCAATTAACACAGTTTGAAGCGTACAATGCTTTAGAAAATAAAGTGATGGATGCTGCATCAGTAGCTTCTTCCAACAAAATAAATGCTGGAACAAATTTTAGCGATATCGATTTTTGGATTTTAGGCCTTTGCCTACTTTTGATTTTATTAGAAAGAGCGATTTCAAGCAAACTATGAAGCAAAAAGCAGAAAAACATACTTTCATCCAATTACAAAAAGAATGGCAAAGAAAAACTTTGCTTGCTTCGCTTTTGCTCGGGCTTACTTTGTTTTTGCCAGCGATGACCTTGGTTTGGTTTTACTTGCCCGATTATAAACTTGGTTTCGGTCAATTATTGTTGCTTGTTTCTGTAGGTTTGGCCTATTTCAATTTCCAAAAAAACAAGCCAACTTTAAAAAGTGTGCTTGATTTTCTAGATAGTAAATTTCCCACACTAGAATTCTCCTCATTTCTGCTTCTAAAATCGCCAGATAGTTTTAATGCTTTGGAGAAGATACAATTTAGAAAGGTAGAGGCGCAGTACCACAGCTTGGCCAAGCAAATAAAATTGCCCATCAATCTAAAAGAAAAAGCCATTGGTTTAGCGGTATCAGTAATTGTGGCATTTGCAACAGTTCAACTCTTTCCGTTAGAAACCAATGAGCAGAGCAACATAATAGCAAGTAGTGAGATAGATGCAGAAGTTGTGGTAAACACAGTGCAGTTTGAAAATCAATCAATACCTGCTTTAGAAGCGGCCAATCTAAAAATTGTCCCTCCGAACTATACAGGTTTGGCAGTAGATTACTCTAATGATTTGAATGTTAGCGTGGCAGAAATGAGTAATTTAAACTGGCAATTTTCTTTTACAGGAGCTATAAAAGAGGTTACGCTCCAATTTACGGATGGAAAACAACTGCCTAGCAAGCCAAGTATTACGAATGGTAAGCAGGTTTGGAGCAACCGCTGGGAAGCCAACGCCAATGCCATTTACCAATTGGTATTTACCGATAGCAGCGGCAGTATTTATGAAAGTAGCTATTATAAAATCGAAGTGATTGAAGACAAAAAACCAAGTATCGATTTAAACAATTTACCACAATACCAAGCCTTTGAGCAAGGTGAGGCCGCTTCTTTTCAGTTAAATGCCGATGTACAAGATGACTACGGATTGCGTGATGCTTACATTGTAGCAACCATTTCAAGAGGGAGTGGTGAATCGGTTAAGTTTAGAGAGGAGCGTATTGAATTGGGCACTCAGTTTTCCCAAGGTAAAAAGTTGGTTAGTTTAAGCAAGCAATTGGATTTATACGAATTGGGTGCTGAAGCTGGCGATGAACTCTATTTTTATTTGGAAGCGGTCGATAACAAATATCCCGAAAGTCAAAAAACACGAACAGAAACCTACTTTGCCATATTAAAAGATAGCACCCAAGAAATAGTGGCAGTTGAAGGTGGTTTGGGCGTAGATTTTATGCCTGAGTATTTTAGAAGTCAAAGGCAATTGATCATCGATACAGAAAAGCTGATCGCCCAACGAGGAAAAATCCCCAAAAAAGAATTTGACGAAACCAGCAACGGCATAGCTTATGATCAAAAAGTATTGCGTTTGCGATATGGTGAATTTCTGGGAGAGGAATTTGAAAGTGAAATTGGTGGTTCAGGAAACATCTCCGTAGAAGATAATGGCCACGACCATCACGATCATGATCACGACCACGGAAGCCATCAAGAGAAAGTAGATGCTTTGCTAGAAGAACATTCGCACCTGCACGATAACCAAAGCGAAATGGACCGAGGTGTTTTGGATTTGGGACATGAAGGGCATAATCATGGCAGTGACAGGCCCGACCAGAAAAATACGGTAACGCTCAATAATGGGGCAGAGGTGAGCGAAGACTTGGTGCATACGCACGACTCAGAAGAGGCCGCTACTTTTTACTTCGATGCAACCAAAGCCAAGCTTCGGGCGGCACTTTCTCTCATGTGGGAATCAGAACTACACTTGCGCATGAATGAACCAGAAAAAGCCTTGCCTGTGGAGTACAAAATTTTGAAGTTGCTGAAAGAAGTACAGCAAAAATCTAGGATTTATGTGGAAAGAATAGGTTTTGAGCCACCTCCAATTAAGGAAACCAAGAGATTACAAGGCGAGTTGGATGAAATCATATCTCCCGAAAAACAATTGCAAAACCAAGATGAAGTTTACCTGCCTGCCGTTCGAGATGCCATTGCGATTTTAGAAAAAATGAAATTGGAAGAAAGATTGCCTCTTGCAAGCGAACAAGTTAGCCTCACCCAAGCAGGCAATGAAATTGCTACTTTGGCCTTAGAGTCGCCCAATAAGTATTTGAACTTGCTGCGCGAAATGGAAAAGCGGCTTAGTGCAAAAACTCTGCTCGATGCTCAAACAATCACGGTTTTGCAAAGCAAGTTACTACAGCTTTTACCCGCTGATTTCCATCAAAAGTTTGAGCCTCCAAAAAATAAAAACAGACTGGAACAGCTATTCATCAAAGAAATTAACAGCCTGTCGTAAGTAGTTCAATATCAGTGTATATGGATATTCAGTTTGATGTAGCAAATGAAGTTATCTGGATAAGTTTAGGGATAAGCTTGATCGCTTTAATTACTTTAACTTGGTTGGAAGTACGCAAAAAAAAACCAGCTTTGTGGGCTAGGGGCCTTGCTGTTTTCCTTGTGCTACTCGCATTAAATTTATTGGCTTGGCAACCTTCTATTAAAATAGAAGAGAAAGCCAGTCTCGCACTGTTGCTAACTAATGGCAGCGAGAAGCAAACTGTAGATTCCATTCAATCAAAACTCAACATAAAAAAAGTTATTGATTTAAAAAAAATTGTAGGTAATGAACTAGCTGCTGTCATTAAAGAAATTGATAATTACGAAACTTGGATGATAATGGGAGTAGGGCCGCCTTTGGCTTTGCAAGCGGCTTTAGAAAATAAAGAAGTCATGTACTACCCATCGGGCTTTGAGGAAGGATGGCTAAGCTTGGATTTTCCCACCGAAATTGAAGCCGAAAGCACTTGGGAAGTGAAAGGACAATTCTTAAAAACATCAACAGAAGCCATAAAGCTAAATTTAAAAATAGCTGGGCAAATTGTAGATTCATTGGTAAGTCTTGACAGCGGTTTACAGAATCTGGCTTTTAGGCAAGAATTGGACTTACCGGCAGGAAAATACCTGTTTGAAATAGAAGCAATTACGAATAATGACACATTGCAACAGCAGCTACCTGTAGTGGTGAAACCAAAAAAGAAAGCCAAGTATTTGATCCTTTCTGGCTTCCCTAACTTTGAATGGAAGTATTTAAAAGACTACCTAGGAGACGAAGGCCATGAAGTATTTTACAGTACCCAAATCTCCAAAGATATAAATCAAATAGAAGTGGTTAACAGCGATTTAGCACCTCAATTACAATTCACAGATGGTTTTTTGACTGCCTTTGATGCATGTTTTTTGGATGTTGCCGCCTGGCGAAATTTAACCAACAGGCAGAAAAGTCAATTGCTATCGCTTAATGAAAAGGAAGGCTTGGGCTTAATTTTACTCACCTTAGGAGAAAAGCCAGAAAATCTCAATTATTTTAAAAAAGCTAAACCCCAATGGCAGCCTTTTAACGGTAATAACTTTGAGCTAACGAGTCAAGGCACAATTGGGCCTGTTGTGCTTGAAGAGGTTTCTTGGGTACTAAACACCAATAGCTCAAACATATCCATTTTTCCAAATATAGAAAAAAACAGTCTGGCCATTTACATCAAACACGGTTTTGGCAGGCAAGGTATAGCCGTTTGGCCTGCTTTGTATCCCTTCATTCTTAAAGGTGAAGCTGAGCAATTTCAATTTATTTACCAGCAATTGTTAGAACAATTGAAAAAGCCGATGTTCCAAGAAAAATATTGGTCGTTAGAGATGCCTCTCAACACTTTAGCAAAGCCTATTTCCCTTACTTTGCATACTTCGGGCAATGCGTCCATTTCAAGTTTAGAAGCTATTGTGCAATTGCCCGATGGAGATTCAGTAAAATTGAAGCCTGCACAGGATGCAGTCATTGCAGAAAATTACCACTTTACTTTTTTCCCTGTAAAAGAAGGTTGGTACCAAGCAAGGATGGTACAGGATACAGCTGCGCATTTTTGGTTTTATGTTCAAGCAGAAAATGACTTAGGCGCACTTACATCCATGAGCAAAATAGTGCAGCACATAGAAAAATGGGGCAATGCTTACCAATCAGAAAAAGCATTTAACCCTTCGGCAATTAAAAAGTGGTGGACAATTCCCCAATGGTATTTTTTTATTATTTTGCTGCTAAGCCTTTCATTTCTTTGGCTTATGGATAAAATTTATTCTTAAAGCAAATTATGAAACTATCATCAACCTTCTACAAAGCATTTTTCGGTATCTCGCTGCTCGGTTTACTTGTTTTTATAGCCCTTTATTTTACAAATCCTGAAGCCAATTTGCTCGGTGTGCCGCTCATTTTGGCTTTTGTCGCCTTAGCGATTGCTTTTACAGGCTATAAGGCTTTGAGCGGGTTTTCCTACACCATTTGGATTTTTGCCGCGGTGGTTACTTCCATGTTCTATCCCGATCTGTTTTTGCAGTATGGCGATTTTAAACTGACCGCTTTAATTGTACCACTGTTGCAAATTATTATGTTTGGCATGGGTACGGCCATGAGTTTACAAGATTTTGTGGGCGTGATCAAAATGCCAAGAGGTGTTTTGATCGGCATTATTTGCCAGTTCACCATCATGCCTTTTGTGGGTTTTTCAGTAGCTTGGCTTTTTGGGTTTCCACCTGAGATAGCTGCAGGAATTATTTTGGTCGGTTCCTCGCCGAGTGGTTTGGCTTCCAATGTAATGGCCTTTATCGCCAAAGCAAACATTGCACTTTCAGTAACACTTACGGCTTGTGCTACCTTGCTCGCTCCGATTATGACACCTTTTCTTATGGAAAACCTAGCCGGTCAGTACGTTCCTATAGATTTTTGGGGAATGATGTGGAGTATCTTCAGAATGGTGATTTTACCCATTGTAGCAGGTTTGCTTTTCCATTTTGCGGCGCATCAGGCTAATAAAAAGAGTATTAGAAAGGTTTTAGGTATCGTGGCTAGTATTTTTGCTTTGGTGTATTTCGGTACGCAGTTCTTACAATATGCCTGGTTGAGCGAGTTGCTCGTTTTTACAGTGGTGATTTTCGGTGTAACCCTCTTGGCTTGGAACTTACAGAAATTTGCTTCTAAATTGGAGAACATCATGCCTTTGGTATCTATGATCGGCATCGCCGTGATCATTACCATCATAACAGCTTCGGGTCGTGATAACCTGCTTACTATCGGCTTGGCTTTGATTCTGGCCTGTTTCATACACAATATGTTTGGTTACTTTTTAGGCTACAGCTTCTGTAAAATAATGCGTATGGATGAAGCCTCTTGCCGAACCATTGCCCTGGAAGTTGGCCTGCAAAACGGTGGATTGGCCTCTGGCTTAGCCCTAGAAATGGGCAAGGTAGCCACCGTTGGTTTGGCACCTGCCGTTTTCGGCCCTATGATGAATATTACCGGTTCTTCCTTAGCCACTTGGTGGCGGGGCAAGCCTGTTGTAGAAGAGAAGGAATTGGAGAAGGTTTAGACGTAAACATCAACCCTAGGGAGGGTTTTGAACCCTACCCAGGGTTAAAAGTTTCGCTAGAACGTAAATCCCTTACGTTTTGGTTTTTTAATTTGGCATTAGCTAAATGCTAATAACCAAATATCAACATCATTTATGGAAATTGCCATTATATTTTTCTTACTACTCATCATAGTTTTGCTGCTGTTTAAAATGGGTAGGCAGAATAAAGAAAAGGTAGAACGAGAAGCTGAAAGACTTTTTGAAAAGTGGAAAAAGAAACAAGTACCTAGCATTCGAGAAGATGCGATTCGCGGCAGCCAAGCAGTAACTTTGGGCAAATC
Source organism: uncultured Thalassovita sp. (assembly GCA_937129345.1). GTDB lineage: Bacteria > Bacteroidota > Bacteroidia > Cytophagales > Flammeovirgaceae > Chondrinema. The sequence goes on from CAKZMZ010000360.1 coordinate 6,387, forward strand.
TTTAGAGCATTTGATTCCATACTTTCCTGACTTTCCCTATAACCCCAAAGATGTGCGCTTTTTAGGCTCGCCCATAGATTTGATTGTTTTTGATGGTTTAAGCGAGGGTGATTTGCGCGAAGTAGTTTTTATAGAAGTGAAAACAGGAAAGTCTAGCCGCTTACCCACTAGAGAAAGACAACTCAAAGAATGCCTACAAGACCGCCGTGTAAGCTGGGATTTGTTGCATTATAAGAAGGGGTAGTGAGGATTAATTATTCGCTAGCTTATTGGATAATTTTGCTAAACAAAAGCAATTGAGAGTTCTGCGCTGCATA
>CAKZMZ010000361.1 GCA_937129345.1 uncultured Thalassovita sp.
AAAATATAGGTAACCCCGATGAGGCTCCGGTAAATCCCTTATCAGACATCAATTTTAATGATGTAGAATCTATTGATATACTAAAAGATGCATCTGCCGCCGCTATTTATGGTTCTAGAGCGGCCAATGGAGTTGTGATCATCACCACTAAAAAAGGGAGCAGAGGTAAGACCAAGTTTAATCTCAACTACCAAACCGGCTTTAGCAATCCCACCAACAAACGTGAGTGGCTCAATGCAGAACAATATGTAGATTACTTGCTAGAAGCCGCAGAAAATTCAGATTTGAGCGATGGTATTTCCATCAATGATGAAGACTCATGGTATCAATTTGTGCTTGGCAGAATAGAACGCTACTCTGGCGGTGCCGACTGGGAAAATGGCGAAGTAGATACCAACTGGGAAGACTTGATATATAATGAAAACGCCACCAACAACCGTGTTGATCTTTCCGCTTCTGGCGGTTCTGACAAAACCCGCTTTTACATAAGTGGCAGCTACTTGGACCAAGAAGGCATCTTAATAGGCAACTCTATGGAAAGGATCAGCGGTAGAATGAACCTAGACCACCAAGCCACCGATAAGCTCAGCTTTGGCTTGAATATGAGTTTGACCCGTACAAGTAATGATAGAGTAGCCGATGACAATGCTTTCTCTACGCCTGTGCAGCTCATTGCCCAAACGCCCATTACCCCGCTTAGAGATGCCGATGGCAACTTAAACGATAGACCAACCACGGTTTATTACAATGGATTGATAGACTTGGACAATACTGCCCGATCAGATATCACTTTTAGAAACCTGAGCAATTTTTATACAGCTTATGAGATTATTCCTGGCTTAACAGCAAGGGCAGAATTTGGGGTAGATGTATTGAACCAAAATCAAGATAGGTTTTGGGCTAGCAATACCGATGGCGGCCAAGGCGTAGGCGGTGCAGGCATTTCTCGATTTGTTCGTGTGGCCAATTACAACTCCAAGGCTTATTTAAATTATGATTTTAGCTTAGGCAACATGCACGATTTTTCTGCCACGGCGGGTATGGAGCACCAAAGTTCGCGCACAGACATCTCACAGGTAGAGGCTGAGGGCTTTCCTGTAGATGATTTGCAAAAAATTGAAAGTGCTGCCAATATTACTGAAGCATTCTCTACACTAAATGAGTTTTCTTTCCTCTCCTATTTCGGTAGGGTAAACTACAAACTGAACAATAAATATCTGGCTACTTTTAGCGCTAGAGTAGATGGCTCTTCGCGCTTTGGGCAGAATAATAAATATGGCTTTTTTCCAGCAGGTTCAGTAGGTTGGATCATCTCAGAAGAAGGCTTTCTGCAAGATAATGAGGTATTTAGCTTTTTAAAACTCCGCGCCAGCTATGGCATTACGGGTAACGCACAAATTGGCAATTTTGATCATCTTGGCTTATTTGAAGGAGAAGGCTATAACGGTGTGGGTGGTTTACAACCTACCCAATTAAACAACCCTGACCTCACTTGGGAGCGTACCGCACAAACAGATATTGGCATTGACTTTGGCTTTTTTAATGACCGTTTAACTGGTGAAGTAGATTACTATGTAAAAAGATCTACAGACTTATTGCTCGATGTAAACGTACCAGGCACAAGTGGTTTTAGAACGCAAACCCAAAATCTTGGCGAGCTTGAAAACAGAGGTGTTGAACTTGTATTAAATGCCAATATACTTACCGGAGAATTTAAGTGGAATACTTCTTTTAATATTGCCTTTAACCAAAATGAAATCTTAAACTTAGGCGAAACCGATATTATAGACGATGGCAGTTCAAGAGTAATGAACGTAGTGAAAGTTGGACAGCCTATCGGGGTATTTTGGGGCAAAGAATATGCAGGCGTTGATCCTGCCAATGGCGATGCCTTGTTCTACCTCAACCAAGGCGATAACCCAAGGGAAACCACCAATGATTTTAACGATGCTGCTTTTATAGCCTTAGGCAATCCTAACCCAGATTATGTGGGTGGCTTTGCCAATAGCTTTGAATACAAAAACTTCGACCTCAACATCTTTTTTCAATTTGTACAAGGCAATGAGGTACACAATGTAGGCGGTGTGTTTCAATTTGCAGGCGACTGGTTCGACAACCAACAGATAGACCAGATAAGAAGTTGGAAGAACCCCGGCGATATTACCGACGTGCCCGAAGCCCGCTTTGCTTATGGCAATGGTGGCCAAGGCCGTTCAAGTCGCTATTTGTACGATGGCTCTTATGTAAGATTAAAAAACATCACGCTTGGCTACAACTTGCCTCCACAGGTACTCAAAAGGATGTTTTTAAATAGCGCAAGAGTTTATGTTTCTGCAGTAAACCTACTCACCTTTACCGATTACCCCGGTTGGGATCCAGAGGTTAGCGCCGATTATCTAACCGCCGATGCAGAAGGCCGCCCTGACAATGTTGTACAAGGCACCGATTTCTACTCAGCGCCACAGGCCAAAACTGTCACCTTCGGCGTAAAACTCGGCTTTTAATCAATTGTCCCATCCTAAAAAAAGAAAACTATGTTACAGATATATTTAAAAAGAATATTAGCAGCAAGCCTTGTTTTGGCCTTTTCAGCAGCCTGCGACGATAACTTAGAAATAGAACCTGCCCAAGCCATTAGAGATGATTTGGCATTAAGTTCTCCTCAAAATGTAAAAGCCGTATTAATCGGCGCTTATGACGAATTGGGCGTAAGTGATGTTTTTGGCGGAGAAACCATGATGAACTCTGAACTGCTAGGCGGTAACGGCGAAATACTATGGCAAGGTACCTTTAATGCACCCAGGGAAATTTTTAATAAAAACATCCAAACAGTTAATGATAACGTGACCGAGGTATGGCTAGAAAGTTACGAGACCATAAACATTACAAATAATGTATTGAGCGCGCTAGATGTTTTTACCGATACAGAGGAAAAAGACCAAGTGGAAGGAGAAGCCAAATTTATACGGGCCATAGCTTACTTTGAGTTGGTAAAGTTCTTTGCCCAGCCTTATGAAAGCGGGCAGACCAACACACAAGCAGCCGTGCCTTTGGTACTTGAGCCCACTCGAGTTTTGAGTAGTGATAATGAAGTTGGTAGAAATACCGTAGAAGAAGTCTACGCTCAAGTAATCAGCGACTTGAACGATGCCGTTGCCAAACTTCCCGAATCTAATAGTTTTTTTGCTACCAGAGGGGCTGCAGAGGCTTTGCTTGCTAGAGTTTACTTGCAAATGGGAGAATTTGCCAGTGCTAGAGATTTGGCTAACTCCGTAATAGAATCGGGCAACTATGATTTAGAAGGCGACTTTGCCAATGCCTTTAATCAAGATGCCAACCCAGACGAGTACATTTTTGCCATGCAAGTGTCTACTCAAGATGGCCTCAATCAATTAAATACCTTTTTTGCTACACCGCAATTTGGTGCAAGAGATGGAGACATCGGGATATTAGATGCCCACTTAGAATTGTATCCTGAAGGTGATGCAAGAGGCGAGTTTTTTTATGAAGATGGCGGTACCTTTACCTTTAAATACACGAGTCAGTATGCCAATATACCTGTGATCAGATTGGCAGAAATGTATCTGATCAGGGCCGAAGCTAACTTGCAAGAAGGTACAAGCGTAGGCGCAGCTCCATTAGATGACCTCAATACATTGAGAGCCAGGGCCAATGCACCGCTTTTAACCGATGCTATTCTACAGGACGTTTACTTAGAAAGAAGACTTGAACTGGCTTTTGAGGGGCATAAAATACATGACATAAAACGCCTTAAGCAAAATGTAGGAGAATTTACCTACGATGCCAATGAGTTGGTTTTCCCTATACCACAAAGAGAAATCAATGTGAATCCTAACTTAAGCCAAAACCCTGGTTATTAACTTACAATTAGAAAGCCTGCGATTATTGTCGTGGGCTTATTTTCCTTTACATTCGCGAAAACAACCATGGCCTTATTATTAATTCTGCTTATAACGTGATTCATTATCGCCGTTGCCGATGAGGACATCGACAACTTTTAGAGTATCCATGTCATCCTGTTTTTGTGTATTTCGCAAAAAATATTAGTCCTCTTAATGACCTATTGATCATTTTAGCAAAGTACACTGGTTCAATAAAAAATATTGTAACTATTCAGGTATAATCCCGATGGGATGGATACTATTATAGAAAAACGTTAAAAATAAGTTTAAATCCCAGAGGGATGAAATTATAAAATGCCTTTCATGCCAACTTTTAAAGGGTTCCCCTCGATTTAATGCCGTCAGGGCGGGATCGCCCAGACTGGATTGTCCAGACCATATCACCTCTAGAGGGTTTTTTAATATTATAGGTGAGAATTAGCTCAATGGTTCTATCAAAGATTGCTCAACTACCATCAACTAAAATAAAGATCGTAATGGATTAAATCTTTAATCCTTTAATCTATATCATAAGGCAAAAACTCATTTACGTTTTGCCCATAGGCATAAATCTCTCTTATAATGGTAGAACTGATGTAGGCATATTTTGGATCGGTAATGATAAATACCGTCTCTAACTCTGGAAAAATACGCTTGTTTATTTGAGAAATACTGTTTTCGTATTCAAAATCTGTGGTATTGCGCAAACCTCTAATTAGATACTCTGCGCCTAGCCTTTGAGCTAAATTTGCTGTTAGCTCATTGTACTTTATCACCGAAATCTTATCGTTGTTCACAAAGGCCTCATCTATTTTTTTGATCATATAGTCCACATCAAAATGGCGCGATTGCTTTTTAGAGTTATAGCCAATGGTAATGATTACCTGATCAAATATCTTGGCGGCCCTTGCAGCTATATCTGCATGACCTTTGGTAAAAGGATCAAAACTACCCGGAAATAAAGCGATTTTTTTCATGTTAGAATGGGCCTAAGCTTTGAGACTTCAAAACTATTTCGACCCTAGTTAAATCTAAGTATTTAGACAAAAATAAACATTTTGAAACCCTAGGTTTGGCTAAAGTTATAATCAATTATGTTTGCCTACATAGTGTATTTTAAACAAATAATTGAGTAGCGTGAAATAAATCGAAATGATGCGATTCTTCTATTTCATCAAATTCAAACCCGTATTTTAATAGCTTGGGCCTTTCCCCAACTTTTACAGCAGGATAATACGTTTTCAGCTTTTCTAAAATCAGGGCACTTTCTTCATTGTCACCCCAATAATTAAGCTGCACTTCTTTTTTATTTAGGTTAAGTTCATCAACTACCAATGTACAAGCATAAAGTACATCATCTTCAGATTGTTGCGGAAAGCTGTTCAGATAATTAAGCCTGCCCTCTTTTAAATTGGCTATCGTAATAATATCTTCGGCAACGTACAAATATAATTGATTTGCTTTGGTCTCTTCTTGTTGCAAACCTTTTAAAAAGGCGCAGGTGGTATGGCAGACTTTAGTAACCATACTAGGATAAAGCTCTCCGAACCAGTTGATTACTTCTTGGTTCACTCCAAAATAGCAGTCGGCTTCTAGTGTATTAAGTCTGTAGGAGTACAATTGCTCCTGAGGTGCCAATCTAAAGTTAAAGTGCGTAAATGTCTCCGGGCTAATTTCGGCCTCTTTTAGCGGAATGGGCACATAAGCAAACTTAAGGTTAGAGAAAAGCAATACGACTTTTTTCCAATAACCAGCATTTAAGAAAGGATGTGAGTCCCAAATATTCTGTAAGCTGATGGTGATATTCTCCGGGGTAGCCAAAGCAGGAAACTTGTACTTCTCTAGCGCTAAGCATTTGTTACTGTCCGTATCGGCCACTAAAAAAACTATCCCAGTATCAGAAATCTTTATGATCAACTGATACTGGGATAATAAATTGACGTCCATTTTGGCGTCTTTAATCTCGAATTGAAGGAACTCTTGGTACAAGATGAAAAAATTTTAAATCCAAAAAAACAAAAAGCCTAGTGAATATAGGCTTTTTGTTGATTATTTTAAAATTACTCCCAGTTTCCTGAGGTGGTAACTTCTGTTCTTGAACCAAAACGTAGAAATTTCCTTTTAGGTATCTCGTTTTCGTCAGTTCGTGATTCATCTAATGGGTATTTATCAACTACCTCAATTACATCAATCATTACCCCACTTTTCTCTATTTTATCGGAAAAGATCTCAAACTTTTTATCTTGGTTATCAGGATCGTTTACGAACCTTGGTACAACATCGAGTTTTTCCCAATTGTAATCTCGATACTCTTCTCCGAAAACAGACTCTACTACTGGCTCAACACCAATGGTATCTAGTTCAATCCTGATACTGTCTCCTCTGTAGAACAATGGATCGTTTCTATCCCTTGGTATAATGATCTCTGTTTTTTCAACAATATATAAAGAGTCAGTTTTAATAAAATTGATTAACGTGTCAAAACTACTCGTATAGCGATCATATCTGTCTAAGTAAGCCCTCTCGGCATCTCTGATTAGTTTTAGCTTATTAATAACCTTTTGCTCACTAGCGGCAATGGCTTCTGCTAATCTGATTTTACTAGCGATGCCATCGATCAACAACCAACCAAGGAACAAGATGATCGGTATGAGCGAAATGGAGAATATTCTTGTTTTAGTCATCAGTTAAAATAGTTTTGTTTCTAGTATAAATTTATGGTAACTGTAGTTTCTTAATATTCGGCTTGTTAAATCTAGCTTTTTTCTTAATTGCACTATTTGAAGTAAAAATAGTACGTTATGAATTTTAATTCAAGCAAAGTTAAATAAAAAATGATAATATATACCTGCTCTATCAATAGAATGCATAGAGCGGAAAAGGTTACAAGTATTTCAAAACTTTTTTCTTTGCTCATATTCAGGGTAAAAAAAAGGGAGACAATTCGCAAATCGCCTCCCTTTGTTTTTTATAGCTATATTTTAAAAGTTGTAGCTAAAGCCAAAGCTAAATGTAGTACCAGGATTAAACCTTGTAAAAATCTGATTAGATGCCTCGAAGCTTTCAAAAACCTCCTCTCTTAAATCTCCCAAGATATTATCTATCTTTAAGCTCATACGCATTCTATCGTTTTGACCAAAAGATTTATTGGCGTTAAAGTTTAAACTGTGAAATGGTACAGAGTAAATGTCTGGTCTATCAGCTGTACCAACAAAGGTAAGCGTACGGCCTTGCACGTTGTAGAAAAGGCCAGCGTCTAAGCCATTTTCAAAATTGTTGTATGAAAAACCAGCATTTATAATGTAAGGTGCTTGACCGGCCATTTCTCGGGTATTGTCAATGGTTTCGCCTTCTCTGGCATTGAGTACCCTAGAATTAAACTCCGTAAAACTCATTTCTATTTGTGAGCGGGTAAATGTAAAATTACCGTTAAAAGAGAAGTTTTCTAATCCAGGAGAAATAAAACCAAAGTTTTTCCTCACTTCAAACTCTAGGCCTAGTACTCTACCATCACCTACGTTACGAGGTTGAAAGTTGTTCAGCGCTTGGATGTATTGCACCATTTCGATCGGGTCGTTAAAGAACTTAGCAAATGCACTTACCGAAACAGTTTGCCCTCCTTTTTGGAATAGCTCCCAGCGGACATCGAAATTATCTATGCGAGTTGCCACCAAATTTCCATCCCAAATCTGCTCACCTTCGCTAACATCTGGAAAAAAACCCCCAATAAAAGTACGACCTGTAATAGGATCGAGAATCTCTGCAAAAGAAGCTTCTTTAAATGAAGGACGCGCTATGGTACGAGAGTAAGAAGTTCTAATATTTTGCTTTTCTGTTAGAGAATATATCAAGTTTACAGAAGGGAAAAAGTCTAGATCATCAAGCACTTGTTCGTTATCAAGAGAGACCCTTTGCTGGTTTATGCCTGTGTAAAACTGGTCGTATTTTTCCATACGTACACCTAGAATTGCTTTTAGCTTTTCGCTAGGCTGTATTTCTGTTGATATGTAAGCACCTACGTTGCTGATCTCCGCATTGTACAAATTGGTGTTGTTAGGAATAAACCCTGGTTCGTAACGGGTACCTTCAAATCCTAACTCATCAGATGGCCACAGGTTCTCAGGAAAAAATGGGATGTTCGGATCAGCAGAATTGATATCGACCCCGTTGGGTACAACCTGAAAATTCTGGATGTTGTAATCGCGCTGCTTAAAGGTATAGATACCACCAAACTTTAGGCTAGCTGCTGAGCCAAATGCATTGTATTCCTTTTCAAAATCTAATTTACCCACTATGTTGTCTTCTTCAAGAAAACGCCATATCCTTTCAGGAAAGCCTACCTCGGTACCAATAGTTATATTGCCGTCATCATTACGTATACGAGTTACGCGAATGTCTGGATCATCCATAGAAGAGCGTGTTGGCGATACCTTCCACTGAACTTTCCAAGTGTTGGTTTTATCGTAGTGTGTACCGCTTAAAAGTATATTGGTAAGGGCGCGCTCACTGTACTCTAAGTTGTGTTGCGAAGCATTAAATGTAGAACCGAATCTAGTAGCATTGTAGTCGAAAAGACCCGCTGAACGCTCGCCGTTTTGAGTACGCAAAAAGTTAAGTGTATACTTAGCTCGATCACGCTTTAAGGCAATACCTGCCAATCCACTTAGATTTACAGAGTGTCTGCCCACCTGACCAAACTGCCTGATCTGTTGTTCTAACTCTGTAAACTCTGGTTCTCTTTTTCTGTAAAGACCATATTCTACGTCATCATAAAAAGTAGTATTATTGTCATAATTAAGACTTAGGTTGTATCCCCAAGTATTGGCCCCCGAATTAATTTGATTACCTAATGAAAGACCTAAGCCAAGATTCATTGCGCTATTTCCAAAAATAGCAGCCATGTTTGGATCAAACCCTTCTAAAATACTACGAAAAGTTTGCCCTTCTGGTGAGTTGGGTTGGCCTATGGCATCAACGTAAATTGGCACATTGGGTATACCTGTGGTGGGGATTTCTCTTTGTCCATCATCAAAACCCAGAAAGTCAGTGCTGCTACCCTCATAAGTTACATAGTCATTCCTAAAATGCATGCTTGGGTTAAAACCGGCACTTATCGAAACATTAAATATTTTTTCTTCAGGAAAATCTTTGGTAGCAATGTCGACCACTCCGCCTGTAAAATCAGCAGGTAGATCTGCTGTAGATGTTTTTAGTACGATGATGTTATCGATCAAATTGGTGGGGAACATATCCATCTGTACGGTGTTTCTGTCGGGATCCAAGCCGGGGATATCTACCCCATTTAACATGGTTTTGGTGTATCTGTCACCTAAACCTCGTACGTACACATACTTGCCACCTTCTATAGATACACCTGGCACACGTTTTACAGCTGAAGCAGCATCAGAGTCACCGATTTTTCTAAAAAATGAAGCAGAAATACCATCTATTAAGTTGGCAGACTTACGTTTTACAGTCAGAAGCGCTTCTTCGGTTGTTTTGATCACTTCGGCCGTAACAACAACTTCCTCCAAAGTTTCTACATCTTCTTGCATTTGAATATTGTCTAAGAGGGTAACCTCGCCCTCTTTTACTTCTACGCCCTCTATGATCAGAGTTTTATAGGAAATAAATGATAATTGAAGGTTATATGTGCCTGGCTCAACTTTAATTTCAAACTTGCCATCAAAATCAGCAGAAGCTCCATTGGTAGTTCCTTGAATTACCGCCGTAACACCGAACATGGGCTCACCTGTAGAAGCATCAAATACGTTACCTCTGATAATACCTTGACCCAAAAGGAGGGTTGGAAGGAGAAGAAAGTATGTTAAGAGTATAGTTTTCATAATGTCATTGAAAATTTTGACTGATACAACATAATTGGTATTTAAACCGGAGATTTTTAAACTTATATAGTCTGGTGATTTAATCTAAAAGTGCAGAATCGAGGGGCGAAAGTAGTAATTACATTTCTCAAAAAGCACTTAATTTTAACAATTAACATTCTTTGCCTTTCGATCACATATAGAAAAAGCTCGCAGGCTTAAAAGCCTACGAGCAAGTATAATTTTAAAAGGGAGATATTTAGAAGTCAGCTAAACCGCCAGCTACATCTGCCCAAGTCCAACTGGTAAACTCACTCACTGTAGCACCTACAGTAGCAGCACCCACATTGTCTACAGCAGTAGCATCGGCATCTTCACCTTCTACATCTACATCTCTAAATACATCACCTATAGCAACACCTGCTGGAAGCACCACCTCAAGACCATCTAATACTATTGTATTAAATTGAGTATAGTTTTCAATAGTAAGGTCAATTGGGTCTTCTTCAGTAGCTACAGGACGGTTGTTCATGGTAAAGTCACCACGGCCATCTACTGCAGGATCAGGGAAACCAAAGAAAAGAATGTTCTGAAGTGTTAACTCAACTGAATCGCGCAAATTAGCAAGCTCAGCATTTGGCGCACCTTTTACAGAACCATTTTGTATGGTGTGGCCTAGTGGAGTTCGCTGATTTCCTTCAGGACCATCTAACTCAAGAGCATGGTCTGTGTCGTCACCAGCAACAACAATAAAGTTATCTAAAGTACCGATCCAGTCTTGGTCAGTATCGATTGCATCGTCACCGGCATTCCATACTAGTACGTTACTAACATCTACAGTACCACCGAACAATTCAAGTCCGTCGTCTTGGTTTGCAACTATCTCTACATGGCTAATAGTAGTAGCAGAACCAACACCACCTAAAGTAAGACCGTTAATTTCGTTACCTTCACCGATGTTTGCACCACCATGGCGTATTGAAATGTACTCAATTACACCTGAGTTATCGTCTGCTACATTACCACCGTAAAGACCGTTGGTGTCTGATGGAGGAATACCTTCAATTTGTGCTTCAGTGTTATTTGCACCAACAGAGCTTGGCGCGTTACCAAGTACAATTAGTCCACCCCAAAGACCGTTTTGTGAAGCAGGTAAGTTAGGGCTAGCAATTTGACCAGGCTGTATTTGGTCAGACACAGAGGTAAATATAATTACTGAATCAGCAGTACCTCTTGCAAAAATTTGAGCACCTCTCGCTATAAGCAGCGCTGAAGCATTTACACCAGTACCACCTTGTCCTTTTATTATAGTACCTGCATTTATTGTAAGCGCGGCACCGGGCTCTACTACAATACGGCCTGCTAATTCATATATATTGTCGGCAGTCCAAGTCATATCTTCAGTAATGTTCTCACTAACAATTACTATAGGAGCAGGAGGCCTAGCTTCTATTGTTAATACGTGAGTGAAAGTGGCAGTTGCACCATTAGCGTCTGTTAAAGTAAATACGATTGTGTAGTTACCAGGAGCAAAAGTAGCTGTTTGAGGAGCAGAGAATTCTATAGGACCAACTGATGTTCCTGCACCAGATAAATCTTGAGCTAAATCGGGCACATCATTACCATTTACTGATACTGCCAAAGAAGCCAAACCTGCGTCAGCAGAAAGAGTTACGCTAGGCACTCTTAGTGTATCACCTTCTGTAATGTTAGCGGTAGCAGGAATGCCATCGAACATTGGAGCACCCACCATTGGATCAGTAGCAACTACAGCAGCAGAAGCTTCACCCGTTTTTGCTGGACTTTGCTGATCGGTTACTGTTAAAATAATTGTTGTCGAACCTGCAGAACTAGGAGTGAAAGTCACTGATACAGTTCCTGAGGTAGCTCCAACTGAAGGCTCAGAAGTTAAATTTCCATTTGATGCAGTGGCTGAAGCATAACCCCCTGGTACATTCACATTAAAAGACACTACTCCAGCTTCACCTGTAGTTACTTGTACAGATGGTGTAGAAGCCGTTACAGCTGGCCTATCCAAAGGCACTGGATCGTCATCATCATCGCAAGATGTTACGATGAAAAAAGACGCCATTAGTGTTAGCGATAAAAATAATTTACTAAATCTGTTCATAAGAAATTCAATAATAGTTTCTGGATGATTTTTTTCTTCGTGGCAAAGCTAAGAAGAGGGTATATGAAAATCTTTATGAGGCAGGTTAAGATATTTTGAAGGCTTGAAACATTGTTTTAACATAAAGTTCAAGAACTGCTGCCTATATTCTAGCTTTGGTTAACATTGGCTTAACAAAGCCAATACCTCTACTCAAACCGTTTATCAGTAATTCTAAAGATTATGGCTATTGCTTGAATATATTTCAAAGCAAAGCCTTAAATGGATAAAAATATTCAAAAAAAAGCCATCTATTGCTAGATGGCTTTTAATATTAATTCAATGTAAATTGCTTGTGATCTTAAAATTAATTTGTTGTTGAGGCTTCCTTATTAAAATATTCTACAAAAGAATTGGTATCCATAGAACCTACATCGCCCTCACCTTTTTTTCTTACCGAGAGCGTTTTGCTTTCTGCTTCTTTTTCCCCGACTATCAACATAAATGGAATTTTACCCACTTCGGCATCTCTGATCTTACGGCCAATTTTTTCGTCTCTTCTGTCTACAAAGCCTCTTATGTCATGCGTTTGTAAGTCGTTAAAAACCTGCTCGGCATAATCATGGTACTTTTCAGAAATAGGCAATACCGCAATTTGCTCCGGTGCTAGCCAAATAGGGAAGTTACCTCCTGAGTTCTCAATCAAGATAGCTACAAAGCGCTCCATTGAGCCGAAAGGTGCCCTGTGTATCATAACCGGTCTGTGTTTTTGGTTATCGGCTCCGATGTATTCCAGCTCAAAACGCTGTGGCAATTGGTAATCTACTTGTATGGTGCCCAGTTGCCATTTTCTGCCTATGGCATCGCGCACCATAAAATCTAGTTTAGGCCCGTAAAAAGCCGCTTCTCCTAGTTCTACTACGGTTTCTAGTCCTTTTTCATCTGCGGCTTCTTGTATTTCCCTTTCTGCTTTGTCCCAAAGTTCATCGTCGCCTATGTACTTGGTCTTATTTGCTGGGTCGCGCAATGAGACTTGTGCGGTGTATTCTTTAAACCCTAAAGACTCAAAAACATAAATCACCAGGTCTATTACTTTTATGAACTCTTCTTTTACTTGATCAGGCCTACAGAAAATGTGGGCATCGTCTTGGGTAAAGCCTCTGACCCTAGTTAGGCCGTGCAATTCGCCATGCTGCTCGTAGCGATACACCGTACCGAACTCCGCAAAACGTATGGGCAGTTCTTTGTAAGAGCGTGGTCTAGTCTTATAGATTTCGCAGTGGTGCGGGCAATTCATGGGCTTTAACAAGTATTCTTCGTCGCCCGGCGTTTTTATAGGTTGAAAAGAATCTTCGCCGTATTTGGCATAATGCCCAGAAGTTACATACAGGTTTTTATGCCCGATGTGTGGCGTAATTACTGGATCATAACCTGCTTTTACTTGCGCTTTTCTTAGAAAATTTTCTAGGCGCTCTCTCAATAAAGTACCTTTTGGCAACCAAAGCGGTAAACCCATGCCTACCTTTTCAGAGAAAGAAAACAATTACAATTCTTTGCCTAGCTTTCTATGGTCACGCTTTTT
>CAKZMZ010000362.1 GCA_937129345.1 uncultured Thalassovita sp.
ATGATGCCCAAGGTAGCCCACAAACCCGCTTCCCCTATGATCATAGGAAGCCTGAGGTACATTATTACCCCTAAGATAGTTAGGATGGAGGGCACAAAAACACCCCCAAAAGTCCCAAATTTGTTTTGTTTAGCCATGCAATGCTCTGAGTAATAAAAATTTGTTAGTGATAGCTTAAAAAACAGCAGGGCATAAATTACAACAATTCCTTATATTAATTGAATCATCCATAAATAAATTAGAAAAAAAACTATAATTTGAGCAGTACTAAGGAAATTAAACTTTTAAGCAAGTAATTAGATTTTATGGATTTTTTTAATGCATACAGTGAAGCGATCGCCATCTCCTTGATCATCATCGTTTCATACTTTTTTAACTATGTTTCAAAGAAAACCAAGATACCTAGTGTGCTTTTGTTAATTGCATTGGGGATTGGTCTACAGCAATTGCTCAATAGGGTAGATGTTAACCTTGATAAATACATACAAGAGGCTTTAGAGTTGCTCGGCGTGGTTGGGCTTATCATGATTGTACTCGAAGCAGCACTGGACCTTAAGTTAAAAAAAGAAAAACGCTCCTTGCTGATCCGTTCTTTTTTTGTAGCCTTGCTCTCGCTATTGCTTACTACTTTTGCCATTGCCTATATATTTAAAGGTAGAATTTTCGAAGATTACTTTTCGGCAGTACTGTATGCCATCCCGCTTTCTATTTTGAGCAGCGCCATCATTATCCCTAGTGTGGCGAGCCTAAGCGACACTAAAAAAGAGTTTATGATTTATGAGAGTACCTTCTCTGATATACTCGGCATCATGTTTTTTTATTTTATGTTGGGAGGATACGATGCCCCTGATGCCTCTTACGTAGCTTTAAATGTTTCTGGCAATATCTTGCTGACGATATTTTTATCTGTCGTGATCAGCTACGCCATGGTATTGATGTTCCAAAAATTAAAGGCCAAAGTAAAACTGTTTTTTTTAATTGCCGTGCTTGTCTTATTGTACGCCACCGGTAAAATGTTCCATTTATCTTCTTTGCTTATTATTATGGTGTTTGGCTTAGTGTTGAACAACTACAGCATTTTCTTTAGGGGGAAATTGAGCAAATGGATAGAACCGCAATCTCTAAATGAAATCACTGAAGATTTTCATGTGGTTACCATGGAAACAGCCTTCGTGGTACGTACTTTTTTCTTCGTAATATTTGGGATGACCTTAAATTTTTCTGGTATCACAGAAATTTCATCGTTATTGATTGCACTTGGTATTTTGGTGGCTACTTATGCTATACGTTTCGTTATGCTCAAAGCATTGGGCGGGAAAAGTATTCTACCACAATTATGGATCGCACCAAGAGGATTGATCACCGTTCTTTTGTTCTTTTCCATACCAGTGCAATTTCAAAATGAGAATTTTAACCCTGCCATTTTACTCATTGTTATATTGTCTACCAGTTTTATAATGTCTGGTGGATTGATTGCCAAAAAAGAGGACTTTGAGGAGAAAGATGAGCTCAACTTTAAGGATTGGGACGAACTCGACGCAGAGTTAGAAGGCCTTTTAAAAAAGGAAGGCAAAGATAAGTTGGCGCAGTAGATAAAAGCGGCGCGATGCTTAAAATAGGATAGATGATTGAAAATTTTATAAGCATAGATTAGACTTATAAGGTTGCACATTTGCATGGCTTAAGAAACTATTATATCTCACAGGTCTAACTCGTAAATATTAAAATATACAGTAGCGAGGGTAGGGTTTGTTTATGCTTATTTTTATCTGAGTACTTATGCTTCTTAATAAAAAATGGTGTGACACAAGCAAAATCATAACCAATTACAACGGCTTTACACCTCAAACTTTTTACTATGATAATTCTCAACCCACTTTTACTTTAGTAAAAATCCGCTTTTCTAATTGATGCGGCCTGCCCAATAGTATTTTTCCCTTAAGGCAGTTTATTCAGCCATGTGCATAAATATGCTCAAAGTATTAAAGCAGTTGTGCAATTCTTTCCACAATCTCAATACTTCATAAGTCAAGTTGCCTTCTCTCTAATGGCTATAATGTCGTTTTACAACCCCTGTAAAGGGTAGTGATATTCCTCAATTTGGTGGCATAATATCTGACAAAATGATTTCAAATAATTGTGGTATTTAAAAAATCTACCCACAAAAATTTAACTGAACATTTAAAGTCATATTAAACCACAACAGAATCAATAATGGAGAGAATAAACGCGAATTTTGAAAATTACATCGGTGCTTCGGAAGGCATCTCAGAGATGGCCTATCAGATGACGGCCCACGTACTTACCTTGGGATATGCAGTTATGCTAGCAGGGTTACTGTATTTTGTCCTAACTTTAAAAATGGTAGCCCCTAAGTACCGAATGTCCAACATTTTATCGGTAGTTGTCATGGTGTCTGCCTTTTTGCTGCTTTATGCGCAGTCTAATAACTGGACTTCTAGTTTTGTTTTGGATCAAGAAACCGGAAGGTATTTCATAGGATCGGGTGCAGACTTTTTCAACAATGGTTATAGGTACCTTAATTGGTTGATAGATGTTCCTATGCTATTGTTTCAAATTCTTTTTGTAGTTACTCTAACAAAATCCAAGTTTTCTAGCATACGAAACTGGTTTTGGTTTTCGGGTGCTATGATGATCATTACAGGTTACATAGGTCAGTACTACGAAGTATCAAACCTGTCTTACTTCTTTATTTGGGGCGCCATATCTACAGCATTCTTTTTTCATGTGTTATACCTAATGAATAAAGTGATAAAAGAAGGGAAAGAAGGAATACCTGAAAAAGGCAAAAAAATCCTTTCTGGTATTTGGGGACTGTTCCTAGTGTCTTGGTTCCTTTATCCGGGTGCTTACCTTATGCCACATCTCTTAGGTATAGATGGCCCTCTGTTTAGCGAAGCAGGTATAGTTGGCAGACAAATGACTTACACCATAGCAGATATTTGCTCAAAAGTAATTTACGGTGTATTGCTAGGTAATTTGGCACAAGTACTCAGCAATGCAGAAGGTTATACGCATAAGCGTACCGAAGAAACAGAAGCTGTATATAACTAAGCAACATAAAAAGGTTGTTGGATTAACTATTGGTCTAAATACCGTAAAATCCACAACCTTTTTTTTAAATCTGAACATGTAAAAAATCAATTAAAGTGGAACCGAATAAACAAGGAAGCAACATACCACAAATAAAGAACGAGGAACAGTACGAGGCACTGCGAGAAGAAGGCATGAGTAAGGAGAAAGCCGCTCGTATAGCCAATACGCCAAACAGTGGCAAAAAGGGGGGCAAAGCATCTCCTTATGAAGAAAGAACAAAAGAAGACCTTTATGAACAAGCCCAGAAAATCGGTATTGAAGGAAGGTCTAAGATGAATAAAGAACAATTGATCAAAGCCCTAAGAAATCATTAAATGGAAAAATTATTAATAGAAAAAGTTGCCGTAATTACAGGGGCTTCTTCCGGTATTGGAAAAAGTATATCTCTTCTTTTTGCAGAACATGGTGCGGAGATAGTCGTAGCCGATATTGACGAAAGTAAAGGCAGGGAAGTGGTACAGGATATTGAAAAAGCAGGAGGGAATTCTTTTTTCTTGAAATGCGATACCTCACAATCTAAAGACTGTGAACAGTTGATAGAAAGAACACTTGAAAAGTATGGCCGATTGGATATAGCCATAAATAATGCTGGGATAGCTGGAGATAGCGCGCCGATAGGTGATTACTCAATAGAAGCTTGGGATAAGACCATTGCAATTAATCTCTCTGGAGTATTCTATGGCATGAAACATCAAATCAATGCTATGCTTAAGAATGAAGGTGGCACCATTATAAACATGGCTTCTATTCTTGGAAAGGTAGGTTTTGCTACAAGTTCTGGATATGTAGCAGCCAAGCATGGCATAATAGGTCTTACAAAAAATGCCGCTTTAGAATATGCCAAAAAAGGCATAAAGGTAAACGCCATAGGGCCAGGATTTATCGGGACCCCCTTGGTCGAAAATAATTTAAATGATGAGGAGGTGGAACAGTTGATTCAACTGCATCCGCAAGGCAGATTAGGTAAACCTGAAGAAGTAGCCGAGCTTGCGCTCTGGTTAGCAAGTGAAAAATCTTCGTTTGTTAACGGAGCCTACTACCCAATCGACGGTGGCTATTTATCGCAATAACTATATTTTTGATTAATAGGTAGAGTATAAAAAACATTAACCATACGATTGCTTTACCATACATTACATTTACATAAGTAAAAAGTGGATTGTTACCTTAATATGATAAGGAATAATCCACTTTTTTTATAGCTTAGTTTTGTAACTTGGTTTAATGTGCTTCAAATTTAACATGCTACAGCTATGCCCCCTAAAGAAAACTACTATGCAAAAATACCAATTATTGCAGCGGCTATAAAAAATAAGAGCAGGAACCAGAAAAATGCGCCCAAGGCTACTGCCGAGTCTCGAGAATAGCGATTCCTTTCAACATAGCCTACCGTTTCAGAATTTTGGTCTTCAGTCTCAATATAGCGGTAATTAGGCGTTGCTGCAGCAAGCAGTAATGCAAAAATAATAGCCACAAAAATCAAGTCAACCCAAGCCACTCCATACCATAACGGTCCTATTGGTGTGATCCAAATGTGGCCTTGAAAGCATAAGAGGCTCAAAAGTCTCAGTCCCCAACTCTCTAAATTCCATGTTTTTTCGTCTATAGATGAAGATTAGCAGGGGTGGTATCAAATTTTTTAGCAATGAATTTTTGTATAGAACCATTTGCTAGTAGCTGCTCTATTTCTACACGGTCTTTATTGAGTTTACTTTTTCCAATTCCTTTAGGTCTGTCCAGTTTTAAACCTGCTGCTCTCCTAGCAGCCAGGGCCTCTTTGGTCCTTTTTGATATTATAATGTATTTATTACCAGTATCAAAGAATTGCTCAATGTTCAAGAAAAGAAAATGGCCGCTTGGTTAGAGTATAATCTTTCTGAAAGGCAAATCTATATTTTAGATAAGCTGATGGGAAAAGATGAGATTAACAAATACCAATTGACCAAGTTGAAGTACATCGAATAGTCTGAACAACCGGGAAAAATTCAGCAAAGCATTGAAGTTTTCAATATTATCAAGTCTTATTTTAAAATTCTACTTCCTTGTATCGAAGCTTTAAATCTAATCGCTGATACTTGGAGAAATTATGCCCACTGAACGACTACTGCCGGAACTGGCCAGCTACAACAGTTTTCTGATCCATATCACAGATATTTGTATTTGATTGCTTTCGTCGTAAGCATACGAGTGCATATTATTATCTAAACCAAGCAGCATAGATAATTCGCCAGCAGTATCAAAAGTGGCGAAGAACCAATTCTATGATGGCCTGCCCTAATTTTGCTTTCTCAGGTTCCTCAAACTAATATAAAATTCTGTCCTATACTGTTGGGTAAAGATAAGATATTAC
>CAKZMZ010000363.1 GCA_937129345.1 uncultured Thalassovita sp.
TATAGCCAGGCTTTACGATTTTACAACATCCATTTCCCTTAACTTAATAGCATTGGGGTCTGCCCCCCGTTACCATATGCATTACTTTCCTCATTGAAATATTTTTTGTGGAAAGCACTAGCGATATTGGTAGAGAGAGAGGCATATTTTTCGTAATCTTCACTTTTGGACAAAATACCAGCACAATTCCTCATAATCATGGTAAGCCAATGAAAATAGGCTGAAGAGATATAGCCTCCCTCCGTATGGGTCTTTATAGATTTATGGTCGTCAATTCTAAAATTGAGTAAGTAGTTGTTGGAAATATTTTCTAAATGCACGAGGTATTTGGCCATCATCGGATAGAAACGCTCTAATATGGCAGAATCGCCCGTATGCCTATAGAGATGCCAAGGAATTACTATTGCCGAACCTTCCCAATGTGGCCCATAACCATAAGGGCGCCTAGCTTGATTTTTGCCAAATTCATATCCCCAACCGCTAGTAGGAATAATTCCGGGCAAATCACCGCTGGATCGTTGTTCATCAGCATGGTCTTGCATCCATTTAATGTAGGCTGAGGCTACATCGTAATTGAATAAGCCGGTCTCTACCACAAGCTGTCCGTCGCCTGTCCAACCAGCTTTTTCTCGGTGCGGACAATCTTCAGGAAAACCATGGTAATTACCCAAATAGGACCACTTTATGTTGTCATGAATTTGATTGAACAGTTCATTTGATGATTCAAAATATCCCACTTCCTGAAAATCTGTATGAATCATGTAAGCTTCAATCGCATCTACCGTCAATGGTTCAGACAAACCTGTAACCTCCACATACTGAAACCCAAAATTATGCAAAACGAGACTCGTATAATTGCTCCGGATAGCCATTGGAAATGTACCGAGTTGTCTGGGTTTCTCCCGTAAATATAAACCTGGAAAGTTCTTTAATGTCTAAATTACCATCTTCATAAATACGTTCTCCATACCGCATTACAATTTCTTTCCCTACTTCTTCGGAAATATTTATTCTTGCCCAGCCACAAATATTCTGTCCGAAATCTACCAGATATACGTCAGGACTTGGCTCATTGATAGCAACAGGACGCAAAGTCTTTAACTTTCTGATAGGAGGTATTTTCTCTTCTGACAATTTACCCCTCCCATAATTGCTAAAGTTTTTTAGAAAGTGTTTCGCCTCTCATATTTTCGTTCTATGTTTTTATTGCTTTCAGATATGCCTGACATAATGAGTGCTCTGTCATCCACTTTAATTTTCCAACTTTCAGGTTTTTCACTCTCTTGGTGCGGTAGTAATGTGATTTCTGGCCTATGACCATTTATGTGCCAATAGCCCGTTAGCCGATCCCCTTCGGAACTAAAATTGATGTAGATCCTATCCCATCTTATAAATAGTTTGTGTTTGTTCTCTTCATCAAAATCATCTAAAATTGATTGCTCGCTTTCAGTGATTTCTACCAAATCCCAAATACCCTCTAGATAATCGGCTGGTGACATGGGCAGCTTTTCAATAGGCACTAAGGTCACCTTAACGTGCATGCCTTCTTCCTCCCGTTCCCAATTCATTTTATTATTCTCAAAAGAGACGGTAAAACCACCAAATTCGTCCGCAATGTCTAAAGCGTCTGTGGGTAAGTACATCTTTTTTTCAGTATCATATTGCCAGTGGCCTTGCCCATTTTGTAGCCAACCATTACCCGCCTGATAGGAGCCATCAGCATTAATTCTGGTCCATTTAGCGACTGGAGTCATATTTTCTTCACCAACTGTTACTTTTTCTATCGCCCAAAAACCTATTATATCTTCTTTTTGAGCATAAGTGTTAGATGATAAAAGGAGCAACAAAATGACCCTTACATAATTTTTCAATTTCTTTTCC
This sequence comes from uncultured Thalassovita sp., assembly GCA_937129345.1. GTDB lineage: Bacteria > Bacteroidota > Bacteroidia > Cytophagales > Flammeovirgaceae > Chondrinema. Next base: position 1,882 of record CAKZMZ010000363.1, read on the forward strand.
ATGTTTATTTCATTAAGATTTTTACAATTTTTTGTGCTAGTTCTATTTCATTGGTGCGCTTTGCCACATTGCTTAAAAAGCTAATCACGTATGCGCCATTATCGATATTAATGAGCATGGCCTTGTAGCCTTCTGTACTGCCGCCATGGATGATGTAGGATTGGTTTATGCCCAAATCAACCATTTGACTTTTGTTTTCTTCATCCACTACAACCCATCCGTAGCCATAGCTAAATTTTTTGTCTATTTCAGCTTGGTGGTTCTGCTTTATCAAATTTAAGGATGCTGCCGTTAGCCAACCTGGATTATCCATCACCTGTGCCCACCTGTTTAAATCTGAGGCCGTAGAAAATATCCTTCTGCCAAGGCTCAAATCGATAAAATGATTTTTATGCCATTGCTGCGTCTCGTTTCGATAATTATAAGCTTCGGCTAGTTTCGGTATCACTACTTCATTTTTACTCTCTGCAACGGTATTCTCCAAACCCAAAGGCACTGTCAGTTTTTCTTTCAGTAATTCACCAAAAGGCTTTTTATAGGTTTCCTCCAATATGACTGCTGCCAGATGATAGGCAAAGTTGCTATAGTAAAATTGCTTACCAGGCTGGTTTACAGATTCAATTTTACTGATGAAATTGACATAGGCTTCATTGGTAAACCGTAGGCGCTTAAAAGGTAAAAATTGATTGCTTTTTAGTGAGTCTAATACACCGTCATAATCGGGCAAACCCGAACTATGACTCAACATATGGTGCAGAGTAATATCAGGATGAAAACTTCCTTCATACGAGAAGTCTGTAAGTAGATCGACAAGCTTGTCTTCTAAATGCAGTTTGCCCGCTTCCACCGCTTTTAAAACAAGTGCTGCAATCATCGATTTATTTACTGAAGCGATATCAAACTTAGTGTCTTTCTCAATGGAAATGTTCCAACTTCTATCAGCTATGCCTTGGTAGTTTTCGTAAATTGTTTCACCTTTTTGGGCAATGACCACTCCCCCATGAAACAGGTCTTGCTGATGATGCGCTTTAAAAAGTGAATCGATTTTTTGGGTACGACTATGAGGCGATGTAACAGAATTATTCCTCTTTTTAGATTGGCAACCGAAGCTAGTAACCAAACAAATTATCAGATACGCACCCATTATTCTTATATCCATCGGCTTTCTTTTTATGCAAATATGAAAGCCAAAAGTACCTTTTAACAAACTCTAAGGCAGTTTAGGGATGAAAATCTGCCATAAGGGATGAAAAATAGATCAATCTAGAAAGTGTTTTTGAAAACTTTTTGAAACTGGTACACTTGTGCCGTTTATCTCTACCTGTACTTTGCCTTTAAGTTGCTTCACGGTACGAATGTTACGCCTATTCACCAAATAACTTCTGTGGGCGCGTTCAATATCAGGTATAGCTTTCAGCTCCTGTTCTAACACTTTTAATGGTTTACGGATTAGATGCTGCTTACTGTCATTATTCGAAGTATAGAAAATCGTGATGTAATTTTCAGAAGAGCTAGCATACATAAAATCTTCTAAGCTGAGCTTTAATTGGTCTTTGCCATTTTCAGATTGAAAAATAATGTATTTTCCTGCGATTGGCTTTGCTTTAGAAACGGCTTTTAATGCTAAATAAAAAGATAAAGGCAATACCATCATAAGGGGAAATTCTTTCATGATAAGAAGATAAGCCCCAAAATTCCATTCCTGCCAATTCCAGAAATAATTAAAAAGGATAAAGATGAGTTGACTACCTAAAATCACTAAACCGACATACCATATTACCCTATGTTTGATAGGTGTAGCCGCCCATTTGGGTTTAAGCCATGTTTCAAAAAGAATGAGATATGCAAAAGTTAGCACACCAAAACTGATACTTCTAAAAAGGTGGGAATGCCCCGAATAAGACAATCCTTTTTGAATACCATAAGCGCCAAAGAAGTACAAAAAATGGAATACCGAAAAACCAGAGAGCACCCCAAGAATTATTGGAGACTTTTTAACTAAGCGGTACTTTTCAAAACCAGACTTTATTATTCGATCAATTTTTTTTACCATTCTTTTACTTCTATCTCAATCCATTTTATGTTCTACTAGGCCACTTACCTTGGTAAAAACTAAGAGCCATAAGTACCTTTTTTTATATCCAGTTTCCCTGCAAGGTTAAAAAATTTTATGATAGGCATCATAAAAAAATGAAATTGGAGCATCTTTGGGGTAAAAAAATTATAAATTCTGATACTTAGAGTTATATGAATCCAAAAACTCCTTGTTTTATGGCCCACAGTACAGGTGAAATATCTGACTACTATACATTTCTCAAAATATGCAGTGGATTGTGGCGCAGTGCACTGGCGCAGTGCACACTGGCGCACAATCCACTTGGCAATTACCATAAGAGCTGTGAGCCACAGCCCTT
>CAKZMZ010000364.1 GCA_937129345.1 uncultured Thalassovita sp.
GTAAGAGACAACACCCGCTTTGGCGTAAATATTATTTTGTATGCTTTGACGAATTAGGGGTTAGATGTTGGATTTTAGTCCTTAGATTTTAGTTTTTATGTTGATTAAGAAAACTCAAAATATGTTCATTTTTTAATTTTAACTTTCAGCGAATAAGTATCTGCTATTTCTATATTCTAATTTCCAAAATCCAACTTCCAAAATCAAAATGACCGAACAAGAAATAAACCAGCTAATTGAAAAAGTTCATGCTTTAAAAGCAGAGATAAAAAAGGTGATTGTAGGGCAAGAAAGTGTGATTGATGAATTGTTGATTTCCTTTATGGCAGGCGGACATGCTTTGTTGGAGGGCGTACCCGGCTTGGCAAAACATTAATGATAAGCACCTTGGCCAAAGCAGTACACTTCCCCTTTAAGCGCATTCAATTTACTCCAGACTTAATGCCCGCCGATATTACGGGTACAGAGGTTTTAGAAGAGGATGTAAATACAGGAAAAAGGATATTTAAATTTAATAAAGGGCCGCTTTTCGCCAATATTATTTTGGCTGATGAAATCAACCGAACCCCACCTAAAACCCAAGCGGCCTTACTAGAAGCCATGCAAGAATATGCCGTAACTTATGGTGGTAAAAATTATCCTCTAGAAAAGCCATTTTTTATTCTCGCCACGCAAAACCCTGTAGAGCAATCGGGTACTTTTCCCTTGCCAGAAGCTCAACTAGACCGCTTTCTTTTTTACATTCAATTGGGTTACCCGAGTGAGCAAGAAGAGTATCATATTTTAGAAAGTACAACAGGCAATAGAAAGGTTGTGGTCAATCCGGTAATCTCAGGTGAAGAAATTTTGACTATACAAAAGTTAGTAAGGGATGTGCCTGTGGCAGAAAGCTTGATTGAAAAAGCTAATAAAATTGTGCGAGCGAGCCGACCGCAAACCAGTTCTATAGAAGGTGTAAAAGAGTGGGTGCAATGGGGAGCAGGCCCAAGGGCAGGACAAGCTATTTTGCTCACAGCCAAAGCTGCAGCCTTACTCAATGGCCGATTTTCAGTTACGCCAAAAGACATAGAAAAAGTGGCTTACCCAGTAATGCGCCATCGTATGTTACTTAATTTTAAAGCAGAAGCTTCTGGTAAGCATACCGATGAGATTACGAAGGAGATTATGCAGGTTATAGTTTAAAAAATGAACATGCAAAACCTCCTAGATGCAAAACATATCAATTCGGTAGAAGGTCTCGAACTTTTGGCTAAAAGGGTAGTAGATGGCTTTTTAGCAGGTGCCAATAGAAATATAAGAACAGGGCAAGGGCAGGAGTTTAGCCAATACAAAGCCTATCAACCTGGTGATGATTTACGGCAGCTCGATTGGAAGTTATTAGCCCGCTCAGGCAAGTACTATATCAAAGAATCGGAGGTAGAAACGAACACCACGGTTACTTTTCTGTTAGATGCCTCAGCCTCGATGAACTACAGCGAAGATGGCTTGAGCAAATTACATTATTCCAAAATACTTACAGCCTGTCTTGCTTACCTTGCCAAGCAACAAGGTGATTTATTAAGTTTGATGGCTTTAAATACACTAGAAACTGTGCAATTGCCGCCAAAGCGGTCTGCTTCTTATTTTAAGTATTTTTTGCATGGATTGCTCCAAGTAAAAGCAGAACAAAAATGGCCATCAGGAAAAAATGTACCCATACAAAAAGGCAAAGGAATGGTCATTTGCTTTTCTGATATGTACGAGTATCAATCCGAAATAACCGATTTATTAAAGCTTTATACCGCTACAGGTAAAGAGGTTTTGCTTTTTCAGGTATTTGGGGAGAAAGAAATCAATTTAGATTTTGATAAGGCCAATACCTTTAAAGATTTGGAAAGTGGAAGTGTAATTCAAACCAATACTAAAAAATTAAAAGCAGACTACGCTGCTAAGATCGAAGCTTTTACAAGACAGTTAAAAGATGCTTTGTTGGCACAAGGCATTTATTACCAAAAAGCAATAATGTCTGATGATGTAGGCGAACTATTGCAAGTCTTTTTAAAACAAAGGCAAAGCTTAGCCTGACTTTTCGCCTTTCAGCTCATTTTCTGCTGCTATTTGTTTCTTTGCAGCCTTTTCTCGCTTTTGTTCATCCAAAGTCACTATGCCTACTTCTAAAAAGTGCATGTAAAAAGACAGGAACAAAATAGTTAAATGAATTCCAAAAGAATAGTAGGTAATTATGGAGATGATTCCGAAGTAAATTAGGTAAAAAGTAACATCTACCGTAAATTCTACTATAAAGTTATAGTTTTTAAATTTCTTTTTTACCCAAACCGTTATAGGGTCATTTACGGTAATCGCTTTGTATGAAATGAGCGAATATGCAATGAGCAACACAAAAATAAAGGCAAAAGATACCTGATTGTCGCCGCGTTCAAGGGCTAAAAAGGCATTAAGCAAAATAAGTGGCCCGGGGGTTTTCCCATAAATGGTATTATGGATATCACGGTCTTCAAAATCGCCAACAATCACGATTTTATCTTTGGTCATGGCATGGATAAATGCCGGAGGGAGCATCACCATTTCATTGATGTACTGATAGTTGTACATGTTCCGATTAAAGATATCGAACTTGTCAACAGGATAATCTAGAATAAAAGAATTGAAAATCAATTCGCCTCCGAGTTTGTCATAAAGTAGGCCTTCCTCGTATTTAGAATTATGTATTTTCTCATACATGAGTAAAGGTGTTGTCTTTAAGGAATCACCTTGGATCAGATGATATTTTAGTACCAAATCCCTTTCTTCATCATCTACCATCATATCAGATAAACCCAAGGGTGCATCAATTATGGGGTAAACAGGTTTGCCTTTTGCATCTTTATGGTAAGAGACAATGCAATTTTTTATTTTGCCTAGCTCTGCTTCAAGTAATGAATCTTCGGGAGAGGGGTCTAAAAAATTGACATCGATCAGCAAGAGCTCATGGTTGTCCGGTTTTTGGTTCATGGCTTGTAACAGCTTGGCTATAGAAGCCCTGTTGGTGATGGCTTGGTTGCCGATTACAAAACCCGAACTATCGGTTCTCGGAATAAGTTTTTTATCCCAACTTACATTAACTAGTAGTAGCCTTTCTGTATCGGGCCTTTCTTTTTGGCCTAATAGCTTGTTTTTTACCGCAGCAGTTAATTGAATAAGGATGATTTCATCATCTAATGTAAAAGTGATGGATAGGTAGATGAGTGTGACTACTATCAAAAAAATACCGTGGCCTACTGCCAAGCCGATTCTAATAAAGGTATTTCGTTTTTCCTGTAGAATGGGAGTCAAAAAAATGGAGTTAATGTTTGACCTTAAAAAATTGATTTCGGATAAATATAAAAAAAGCGGCAATCCTTTAAAGATCACCGCTTAAGTTTTTTATCCTCTTGTAATGAGTTCTTTTTGTCCTAACCAATTAAAAAACAAGGTTTTGTTAATGGGGCCATGCACATCAAGCACAAACTTGTACAATTCGTCCATTAAGTCGCGGCCTTTCATAACATTGTTATTTTCCAGAAAACTAGCAACAGACTGCAATTCTACAGTAAGTGTGTTTTCATCTACAAAAATAGGCTCGAAAGTAACCAGTTCCCTTACATCTTTGCTATTGCTATTAAAGTAAAATAGTTTTACCGGATAAGACTTTTCAGGGTCAACAACGATTCCTTTGGTTTTATAGAGTTTGTTCTTATCCAAGATAATCTGGTCTCCTTGGTTGGCTACAATTTTGTTCACAGGGCGTGAGCCAGTTTCATATCGATAAATAAAAGACCAACCGTTCTCAAGAGGGAACTGTCCTGGATCTGGCTTTACTTTTAGAATATCGCCGATGATCACATATTTGTCATCGCCAAAAAAGGTCTTAAAGTCTTGAATGTTACTTGGATCACCACCACGGGTACTTAGTTGAATGTTGGAACTTAGCGGAAGCACCACATCAGCAACAAAGCTGATAAACTCTCCGTCGTCGCTTTTCTCACTTTCTTTACCATCTATTACCATGCGTTTGCCCTCCATGGTCATTACCACGGCCTTAGCATTTTGCGTAAGGAAACGCAATTCGTCATCTTTATTTAGCTGGTCGCCAACTTTAACTTTTTCATTGGTGCTTTTTACTTCAATATCACCTTTTACGTGCGCAACAAAATAGTCTTGCGCTTGTGTAAAAAATGTAGAGAGCATTAGGATCAAAAATGCTAAAATGCTTTTCATAATCGATTAAGTTTAATTCTTTGTGGCTTTTTTAGGCCTAAATCAGATTTGAATTTAATTGTTTTTTTGTAATTACTTAGGTTAGTCAGTCATTAGTGTACTGAGTTGATATTCCTTACCATCAAGGATCTGACAGATCTGTTTGAAAGTATTCTGCCCTTGCTTTCTGGTAGTGATGATAAATCCTTGTATTCTGGCGTACCATTGTGCGCCATTGAAAGTCCTAAAGCAAGTGGCTACCTTTTGCTTGACCTTAGCATGGCGCACAGCTTGCTCAGCTAGATTGTTGGTAAAAGGAATCCACTCATGTTGGGCAAACGCCAACACACTCGATCCATGTTTTATCAAACGGTTCAATAAGTTTCTTCCCTTGCTGTTTTTAGGTCTACCTCTGGCAGATTGAATGGGTCGGGGCTCTTGTTTATCTGCTTGGTCGCAAATAGCGCCGTACCTCAGTTGCCATTCAGTAAAGTTGTCCACTTTGCCCTTTCCGCTGTCGGTAGCACTGTAAAGTCGGAGCAATAGTTGGTGCATATCGGCTGCCCAAATGCTTCCCTGCTCCATCAAAGCATTGAGTTCCCTTAAAATATGGGCATTGCACAAAGCATGCTCACAGTTCTCAAATTCAAAATAACTTTTCCAGCAGTCATGTAGTGCACAACCTGTATAGTCAGGTAGTAATGACCCAGCGGAATAGAGTGCTTGTTTACCTCGCTTTTCATGCACGAATAAATAGCAATAGGCTTTATTACAAACGGTATGCAGCCAATGCAGTTTGCCTGTCACTCTCAAGCCAGTTTCATCTACATGAAGGAGTTGCTGGCTCAAAAGTGCCTCTTTGATCCTTTGCTCTGGCTCTTGTAAAGTCTCATAAAGCTTTGCATTAGCACTTACGATACTGCTCTCATTGATGGGGTGGCCATATAGGTCATCGAACAACTGGCCGATCTTTTCCAAAGGCAAGCGGTATTCGCTGTTCATCAGACTGACCATCGCCTTGATCTTATTGCCATACTGAACAGGTGCACTCACATGAGAAGGAAAGCTGCCTTGATGTGCTTGCCCACAGCAGTGGATGATGCCTATCCGGTGCTCGACTACTTCCAATTTCGGCTCAGGGATATCGAAGACCTGACGCTTCGTTGTAATTTGGCTTACTTGATCAGCTTGCAGTTCTTTTTTGCAGCAACTACAATGGCTTGCATGATGCACGATTACTTTATCAGGAACGGCTACCATCTGTAGCGTATGACCCTTGTGCCCTTTTTGACCGCCGGTCTTCTTTCCTTTTTGTTTGGGAATGGCTGGCTTTTTCTTGTAACCATCCAAGGATGGAGGCTTATGGCTATTGTTACTGTTCTGCTTCAAGCGAGTGTGCAAATCAGTATTTTCTTTTTTTAGCCTACTGTTTTCCAGTCGAAGTTGCTCATTCTCACTCTCCAATACCTCTACACGCTTCAACAATTGAAGTACTAAGGAGCGTAAAGAAGCACTATCGTTAGGTAAGTTCGACATGGTAAAAAATCTTTGATTCCTTGGCTAAGCTAAGCATATTTATGAACTCTTTGTAATCCTTCAACTTATATTTGTAATATATCTACCTAAGTAGTTAC
>CAKZMZ010000365.1 GCA_937129345.1 uncultured Thalassovita sp.
TAGCGATGCTTCTTTTGGTGATATTGCAGCAGGCTTAATGGTAAGCAGTTTAGAAACTGTAAGCAAAAACCCCGATATTTTTACCGGAGATGCCTCAAGCCAAGAATTGGTGACCGTAGTTACCAAGGGTTTGAGCCAAGATATACAAAACCACATTACCCACTTAAAACAAGGAGGCACCACCTCCTTTGCCAAAGAAGAAAAAGTAAAGGCTTGGGGACAAGCTGTTTTTAGAAGCGTACTTACACATGGAGGCAAAACCGTATTGTCCGATCCTTCGCGCTTTTTAGGAACTAGCAATAAAGACTCGGCAGGTATGATCAACCAAGTGGGCAGTGCCGTATTGGATGTTATGGTAAACAAAGTGGTAAATGATCCGGTAAAAGGCAAGGTAGAACTAGGTGCATTTTTGAGTCAAGAAGCCATTAATAGTATGGTGAAAGCTTCTTTTGTAGCAGTGGCAGAGAATCCATCTTTCTTTAAAATCAAAAACAAAGGTATAGAAAATATACTTGGGCAATTGTTTACAGATATGTCTAAATACCCCAACGACATTGGTTTGGGCATGATGCCTGAGGTGGCTAGACTAGTTTTAGAAAATACCGCTGAAAATTTAGACACCGTTTGGCCCGGAGACACCGATAAAGCTGCACAGCATTTACTGTTGCATGCTTCTAAAACTACCTTGGATTTACTGGCAAAACCTGCTAGCGGGGGTAATTGGAAACCCTTGTTTAACAAAACACAAACCTTGGCATTGGTAGATTCTATGGTAAAAGAAGTAGCCAACCATCCTGAGTGGATTACGGCAAAAGTGCAAGACAAACCTATGCTGCACCATGCACTTACAGGTGCTTTAGAAGCCCTACAAACAATACCTGCAAGTCAACTAAATAAGGGGGGCAGATTATCTGTGGTGCAGAGTGCGGTAAAAGCTGTAGCCTTGCGACAAGAATTGATTGAGAAAAAGAACATAGATGGCAAAGAGCAATATTTAATTTCTTTTGCTGTAGGTGCCATTACAGATTTGGTATTTGGCAACCAAGCCTCTGCCAAAGCAAGATGGACCTTGGCCAAAACCGAGGTGTATACCCAATTGGTTGATGTGTTCCTAAATAGAGTAACCGAAGGAGGCACCCAACCCGAAAAGGTAAAAGCGCTGAAAAGTGCCTTTGCTGCAGAAATTGCCAAACTAGACACAGGTGGCGCGTTTTCTATGAAGCAATTGGAGAATATACAGGCTTAAAAAATTTTATTATCTAACCCTAGCGAGGGTTTTAAACCCTCGCTAGGGTTAGATAAAATCCTTAACAGATATATCAAAAAAAAATGAAACAACTCAGATCAGCCCATAGCTTTTTTTTATTTACTCTATTACTATTACTTAGTGCCTGTGTTCCTTACTTAACGCATTACAACAAAGCACAAGAAAGCTTTAATGAGGCCGCCGAGCTCGATAACAAACTCAAACTGAAAATAGAAGATGAAGAGGATTTTGAGTTACTTTCTCCAAAAAGTCAGGTTCAAATAAAATACTTGACCGCCCTTAATGCTATAGACAAAGTGCTTAGAGGAAATACTGGTAAATTACAACAAGATGGCTTGTTGGCAAGTGCCTATACCATAAAAGCTTTAAGCGAATGGAAAACCGAACGGTATGATGCCAGCATCGCTACAGCTAGAAATGGACTATCTGCCTTGGCCAAAGCAAAAAGTGCAGGTATGAAAGCCATGCCTCGGGATGCAGCCATTCTTACTGCCATACCAGGGCTTATTAAAGCAGACCAAGCTGCCGATATGGTAAAAGCCCCACAAGAACAGAGAAACTACGAAAACATCGCCAATAAGGTACAAAACGGCTTAAATGATATCGATGTAGCACTTGAACAAGCGCCGAAGGGGCACCCTGTAAAAAAATATTTGTATACGGTAAAATTGGCCATGTTGGAAACTTGGCTCACTGCTTCTGCCGATCTTAAAGGAGATACAGGCAGAGAAGCCTCCCAAAAAATCATGAAAATGCAAAAAGAAGTCAGGGATTTGATGAAGTGATTTTATTCCTTTTATAACGTGAGGTTTCTGGAATTTGAGCCAAACACCTTCCAAAAAAATCATCCTTGCGAACTGAAGGGTTGATTATGCGTTGGAGTGAATCGGACCGCCGAAGCGGCAAACTGTTTGCTAATAGCTTTCAGATTCCTTCACTTCGCTCGGAATGACGTGGTCAGCATGACGTGGTCAGCATGACGTGGTCAGCATGACGTGGTCAGCATGACGACTTAAGTTATCGATTATTAGATTTTTAAGTAAAAACCTCACGTTTTTATAAGCTTTAAAGTGATGTCGGATACTTATATCCGACATTTGAAAGCTCTTAAAATATAGCATCTATCTGTCGGTTTTAGAAACCGACTGCACATCTTATTTTGAGTATTAGATTATCCAAACTTTCACATCTTGAAAAAATATTATTGTGTTTTACCTAACTACTATACATTTCTCAAAATTTACCGTGAATTGTGACACATAATCCACTTCTAAATTATCATAAGGGCTGTGAGCCACAGCCCTTGGAGATTATAAATACAAAAATGTATAGTAGTAAAGTGTTTTACATGCCAGATGATTTTTACTCTGGCACCCTATCCCTAATATAAGAAAACCCTCCTCTTTTACTGCTCGACCATGAGGTAAATCTAACATTAAGATAAATATCGTCTGTTATTAAATGTACTACCAAATCTTGCCCTACAATAGACTGTGGTTTTACTGCATTTCTAAAAGTTGTAAAAGTTAGATTGTCCTTGTCGGCCTTATCACCAACTGCCCATTCGGTATCTAGTGGACTATTATTCTTATTGTAAGATTGTGAAACTTTAATGTTAAAGATTTGCCCGCCAGAATTACCCCTTGTAATCCACACATTGTCGGTCATGCGGTCTTGGTTGGCTTCTAGAGTAGGGTCTGCACCATCCTCTTTCACAAATTCAACTTGGTTTGTATCCGGTACATCGGGCTCTGGTGCTATGGTATCATAAGCGCAAGAGGAGAGTAAAAATAGTAATGGTAAAATTAACTTTAAAGCTGTTTTCATTGTAGTTGAAATAGAATTGAATACTATGCAAAAGCAACAGTAATTAAAAGCATATTGTTGGGGAACATCCCTATGGTTAGTATAAATGCTCTATTCGTAACTACTCAGGTACGTATAAACAACCTCGAAGAGGTGCTACTATAATAGCATGCATCATAAGTGTATTAATAAAACCCCGAAGGGGTGATATAGTCTGAAAGATTCGGTCTGGATAATCCAGTCTGTAGTACTGTATTAAATCGAGGGAAACTCTTTAAAAGTGGGCATGAAAGGTATTATATATATTTTCATCCCTCCAGGATTTAATCTTACTTTTAATTTTTTTCTATAATAGTACCATCCCTTCGGATTTTACCTGAGTAGTTACCTCTATCCTTTCATATATAAGCATAAAGACTCCTTGTGCTTGCATCGGTTTCAATACCAATACCCTTCCAACAAGTAAAGAAAATAATATCAGAAAAACCCATCTCTCTAGATAATTTTAAGTAGAACTGCACGGTTTTTACTCTGAATAATTGAATTCAATTATACTTAACTCAAAGTAACATGAACAAAAACTTATTATTGATTTTTATTTTAGGCATTACATTTTTGGCAACAACAGAAGCTTTTTCACAAAGAAATAATTGGGCTGTTGGCGGGCGTTTTGGCGATCCATCGGGCATTACCGTTAAAAAATACATGGGCCGCAATGCGCTTGACATGGGCGTAGGCCAGCTTTTAGACGACGGCTTAATGATTTATGCCCACTACCTATGGCAACAACAAATCGGTCAAGAGCCTATAGATTGGTACTTTGGCATTGGCGGACAGGCTGGAGAAAGAGCAGATAGGGGGAAACTAGGGGCCGATGGGGTTTTGGGTATAGAATACACCTTTAAGGGTGCACCCATTTCCATTTTTGCAGATGGCGTACTTTACATGGAATTAATAGATGACCCGCTCAATGAGGTTGACCTCGATTTTGGCCTCGGTATACGATATAATTTTAGGTGAAGCTCTACAAGAACAGCATAAAAAAATCCCAGCTGCAGCTGCAACTGGGATTTTTATTTGCACCCAATTAAGAATGCTTACCTTGTGCTAGTTGTTCGATAGTATATTGGATTCATTTTCATATTTAAGTAGTGCTATTTCAATTTTGTTGACTTTCGTATTTTTCTTTATACTTTTTATAAAGCCTTTGCTGCATACCCTCAAGATTAATCTTTCTACCTTCGTAAAAAACGTGCTCCATAATATTGGTTTTCATATCCAAAGCATCGCCACTAGAGACAAGAATACTGGCATGCTTGCCTACTTCTAAAGATCCAATCATATCATCTACACCGAGAATTTTTGCAGCATTGAGTGTTATGCATTGCAAGGCCTCTTCTTTAGACAAGCCGTATGTCGCTGCAGTTCCTGCATAAAACGGAAGGTTTCGGGCATTGGTCACGCCACGGTACATCAACGCTACCTCTACACCTTCTTGCATCAACATAGATGGCATGCGGTAAGGCAGATCTATGGCATCTTCTGGTTTATCTGGCAAGCGGTGCACATTGGAAATCACAACCGGGATTTCGTGCTCACTTAAAAAATCCGCAACATGTATGGCTTCTTCGGCCTCAACTAAAACTATTTTTTGAATACCATAGGCTTTAAGTACTTTCACGCTTTCTACAATTTCTTGGGCAGCATCTGCATGCACATGCATGGCAGTAGAGCCATCAAACAAGCCTTTCATGGCCTCTAACTTTAGGTTGTTCCCCACTCCTTTTTCGATATAGGCTTTGGCGTCTTCCATCAACATTTCTATGGCTTGCACATCTTCTGCGTACGTTTTACTCTTTACCCTATTTACAGAAAAAGTGGCATAGTCATACTCGCGGGCATATCTTCTTGGCCAGTTTAAATGGATGGCATCGTCCGTTTTGATTACGGCGTCTTCCCAATTCCAAGCATCCAAGCCCACAATAGAAGAAGTACCGGGAATCCTATCGCCTTCAGGCGTGATTTGCGCGTACAAAATACCATTAAAACGCATGGTAGGTATGGCCTCCGAATCCGTATTATAAGCAATAATGGATCGCACGTTGGGGTTGAGCCCGCCTGTTTCCTCATCATCTACTGTGGCGCGCACCGCATTTATTTCAACCAAACCTAAATTGGTATTGGGTAAAATAAAACCTGGGTAAAGATGCTTGCCAGAAACATCTATTTGTTCATAACCACTTAACTGCTCATCGTTTACTGATGAAGCTGAAGCGACTATGGTCAATTTACCTTCTTCAAAACCGATAACCGCATTTTCTATTACCTCGCCGTTGCCTATGTGTGCCGTACCACCGACCAAGGCAATGGGGCTTTCTTGTGGAGGCGCTGGCGCGGGTACCTGTGCCAATAAAGGCAGCGTGAATAAGGCTAAAATTATTTTTAATATATGTTTAAGCATAGTCTTAATATTTTTTTGATGAAGCATATCATTTCTCCTCGCCTGCTAGATGGCCGAAAAACAAGTCATTACAGTGCCAGAACTGCTCTAGGCTACGGCTAGGCATTCTTACCGGGCTACCGCCTTTTTTGGCTGCCTGCATTTTTTGGATAAGTATGGCGCGTTCTTCCTCAACCTTGGCGCGTTTTTCTTCTTCTTGTGTTCTATCAAAGTAGATGATGCCATCTACCATGGTTTTTTCTGCCTTAGCATAAATGGAAAGCGGGTTGTCTGTCCAAAGCACCAAATCAGCATCTTTGCCAACTTTAATGCTTCCCATGCGGTCGTCTAAGTGAAGCATTTTTGCTGGATTAAGGGTCACCATTTTCCAGGCTTCTTCTTCTGACATGCCCCCGTATTTAATAGATTTGGCTGCTTCTTGGTTGAGTCGACGTGCCATTTCAGCGTCGTCTGAATTAATGGCAGTAGTTACACCTGCCATAGTCATCAATGCAGCGTTGTAAGGAATGGCATAGCGTACTTCAAACTTATAGTTCCACCAGTCTGAGAAGGTTGAGCCTGCAGCACCATGCGCAGCCATTTTGTCTGCTACTTTGTAACCTTCCAAAATGTGCGTAAAGGTATTTACATTGAAGTCAAACTTTTCTGCCACATGCATCAACATATTAATTTCTGACTGTACATAAGAGTGGCAAGAGATGAACCTTTCTTTGTTGATGATTTCTGCCATGGTTTCTAACATCAAATCTTTGCGGGGCATTGGCGTAATTGCTTGCTCTCTTGCAGTTAAGGCATTGTAATTTGCCCAAGCTTCATCATATGCCTTGGCCCTGGTAAAACCATCCATAAAAACTTGCTCTACCCCCATTCTGGTTTGAGGATACCTAATAGACCTGCTATTTCTAGAGCGCTTTACGTTTTCGCCAAGCGCAAACTTGATAAAACCATCGGCACCTTTGATCAGCATATCTTCTGGTGCATTGCCCCATCTAAATTTGATAAGTGCAGACTGCCCGCCTACGGGGTTGGCCGAACCGTGCAAGCATTGCGCAGCGGTAACCCCACCTGAAAGCTGTCTGTAAATGTTGATGTCTTCAGAGTCTACCACATCTTCCATGCGTACCATTGCAGAAATAGTAGCAACATCATTTACGCCATCTAGGGCTATGTGTGTGTGTTCATCTATCACACCTGAAGTTAGGTGCTTACCAGTACCATCAATTTCGGTAGCTCCAGATGCAGTAAGGTTCTGACCTATTTGAGCAATTTTTCCATCTCTTACTAACACATCGGTTTCTTCAACTATGCCTTCTTCTTCGTTGGTCCAAACGGTGGCATTTTTTATAAGATAGGCTTGGGTAGTGGGTTTTTCTTCTAAGCCAAATGGCAGAAACGGATAGGTTATGGATGTATTAATTTCGGGTCCTTCTTCCTCTGCCCCCTCTTCTTTTGTGGCAACCATAGCACTGTCGTAACTGGCTGACCAAGCAACCCAAGAACCATTGGGCAATTGCCCTTTGCCCTCCATGCCGTTCTCTGTAAACCAACCACTCAGGCGGGTTCTCATATTGTCTTCTTTATCTAAAACATAAGACATGTTGATCAATTCACCTTCTACGATAGCATCTGCCTCTACCTTGGTAGTATCGTTTACTACCAATTTAAATTTGTTTTTACCTGCTTTTCCGCTCACCTCCAATGGGTAGGTGTCTTCATCTACTTTTAAGGTATAGTAACCTGAGGCATCCCTAGCGTTTTTATCCTCTAAAATGTATGGCTTACCTTGTATCCAATTTTCGTAGATAATGGCATCCTCCTCAAAAATATTTCCTGAGGTAATGATAAAGTTGGCTACGGCACCATTTCTCAAACTACCTATTTGTGTATCCATATTGAGCAAATTGGCAGGCGTGGCAGTTAAGGCCTTTAGTGCATCGGTTTCGCTTAGACCATATTTAATGGCCTTTCTCACGTTCTTTAAAAAGTCGCTTTGGTCTTTTAAACCGTCGGCGGTAAAACTAAATGCAATACCGGCTTGAGCCAATTTAGCAGCATTAGCGGGCGCCATTTCCCAATGTTTCATATCGGCTAGGGATACGTTAAAAGCGTCTAGCGGATCTTCTACATCAAAAGCTTCGGGATAATTTACTGGAATGATCAGAGGCACATTGGCCGCCTTAATCTCTTCTATTCGCTGGTATTCGTCTCCTCCGCCTCTCACAACGTATTGCACTCCAAACTCATCGCCTATTTTATCGGCACGCAGCACGTTTTTCCAGCTAGGCGCATCAAAAAATTGAGGCAGAGATTGGTTTTGGATCCATGCTTCTAGGGTATTGTCTGTAAAGCTTTCATTTTTAGCAGTAGCATACCATTGGGCGTCGTAATAGGTTTGGCGTAGAACAGCCATAAAGCCCATTATAGAAATGGGATAAGTTTGTTTTGAGCTTCCCTTGCTGAAAGAAAGCTGGTTGGCAGCTTTTGTTAGCAGCATCAGCTCATTATCCCAACCTTTTCCTAATGTTACCAAAGCAGAAGTACCTCTGGCAAGACCGTCCCTATAGGTAGTCATTACCGTTCCGAAACCTAATTTTCTAAGCTTTTCGGCAACTTCTTCATCTGAGGTAAAATGTTCGGAAGCATTGTAGTCAGCTTTTATGGCATCGTTAACATAAAAAGCCCCTTCTCTTTCGGGGGTTATAATCTCTTTAGAACTATAAGAAAAAGACGAACTTTTTGCTTCTGGCAAACCATAACTACTATAGAGATCAATGAATGAAGGATAGATGAATTTACCTTTTAAATCTACTTTGATCGCTCCAGCAGGGGCGCTCAAATCAGTGCCTCTTGCTGTAATAAAACCATCCTCAACGAGCATTGAGGCGTTTTCTATTTTAGTTTGATGATCGATAAAAATGGTGGCATTTTCAAAAAGATAGATGTTGGGCCTATTGTCTCGCACATCGTTGGCAGGATAGATATCCTCCTGTGCCATTAAACCTCCGTACATCAGATTGAAAATGAGTACTAATTGTAGTATTCTTTTCATTATGATTGTTGGTTGACGTATAAAATCAGTTATTAACAAATATTTAAAAATTATAAAAAAATCTTCCATATTTTATATAGAATGCGGTTTATGCACGACATAAAACATATCGAAGTCAAAAAAGGCGGGTAATTTTTAAAATACATTCAAACCACTCTCATGCTTTCTTGCAGTTACAGAGGAGACCATCAGAACACTATACGAGCAAAAGCACATTAAGTACCTTTTTAAGGGCAGTTATGTGAAAGTTAGATAAGCAAAAAGACAATATGATTAACCCTGGGGAAGGTTGAAGTTGTACAATACCATACTTATCAGGATTAACTAAAAATGTTAAGCCGTTGGCCAAATCTTCCCTTCTAATCTAAAAGTAATTCTAAAAGTAATCTTCTCATACATCTATAGCTCAAGTGCTTGCTGTATGCCACAATTTTTATCTATCAGCATCCAACTGGCAATGGGCATTTTTATCCATACCACATCGCAAGGCTGCATATGGAAACCCGTTTGATCCAGTAAATATTCGGCCAAATAACTCAATACAGGATTGTGCCCTATTAGCATCACCTTATTCAGGTTTTCATCTAACTTACCGATCCAATTGAGCATATCTCCGAGCGAAATGTTGTATAGGTCATCATCAAACTGTATTTGCCTATTGTCAAATCTGATTTGATCGGCCAATATTTTTGCAGTATCAGAGGCGCGTGTAGCTGAGCTTGAATAAATGGTATCGGGCTTAATGTCTTGTTCGTACAGAGCCCTGCCTCGCCTATTGGCCAAAACCATTCCTTGCTCGGTAAGCTCACGTAAAAAATCTTCTCGGTTGCCTCTGCCCATCTCTGCGAACGAATGCCTTATGATTACCAATTCTTTGCTCATATTTTAATGTTTTTTATGTAAGTGTACAGAATTAAATATAATTTTAGCCCTCTCTAGGGTTTGGCGCAACAAACTCACAACGGATATTTTAAAACCAACCCTAGAAAGAGTTTTTGATTATATATTTTTGTACAGGTACTTTTTATAGCTTGTCTTGAAGTTTGATTTCCTGCTCCCAATCATCCCCATTTTTTAAAGTTGAATCGTCCATAGCATGTACACCTTTTTTACCTTTAAGCAAAACCCTGCCCTGCTCTGTTACCAGGGTTTCGTAAACATAAATGGGCTCTTCTGAAAAAGAAGGAATGATTTCTACCAATTGGCCATTGCTATTAAAATGCACTACCAAAGGATTGAAGCCACCTTTTACAATGGCCTTGCTATTTACAAATTGATTGTCATCTGTTTGATAGGTCAAAAAATTAAACACTACGATGTAACTTTGTCCTACTCGGGTACTACTTGAATATGTGCCTTTTATACCCAAATTGATATTGCTTGTTTCAAGCCCCGCCAAATTGATTTCAATAAAATGGCACTGCTCAAATTGATCGGCGCTGTCACTATGCTGCCTGCCTTTTAGTACCATTAAGAGCCTGTCCACTTCTTCGAGATAAATAATATCTCTAGGCACGCTTTCTATTTCTATCTCTTGATCCAGCATAAGGCTGCCTTTGGCATTTAAACCCACCAACCTGTAAATGGTTTGTTTGGTAAGCTTACCCTTAAGCAGCATAAATACCTGCTTTTGGTCATTGATCACCACATCTTCTATAGATAAGTCAAATGGCCGCCCTTCTTGCAAATGCATAAACTTTCTTAGCCAATACACATTTTCTTGCTGATCTACCTTAGCAACAAATACATCTTTTTTACCGCTAAATTCAGAAGGCGCCAAACCCATCGCCATCCATTTTTCTTCTCCTATAGGAATGGTTTTTTGAACTGCAAAGCCGCCAAAAGCCACCAAAGAATCTTGATTTACCAAATTGATGTCTAAATTGATTTTGGCATTTGTTATCTTGCTCATCCCACCTAGATTACTGGCAGTAGAGGTTTCGTCAAAACCATCATAAAGGCTATTTTTGCCCTTACCTGCAATGGCTCCCGCTTTAAGGCTCTGAAACTCACTATCCCAAAAAATCTCCTCTCTTTGCAAGTAGTTTTGCAAACCGTCTTTACTCTCAAAAACCCGATTAAAATAGCCACGATAATTGTCGTAGCCCTTGTCGGTCACTTTTATGTTGCGGAGCACCTCTCTGCTACTTTCTATTACATTTTTAACTACCTTGCCACTATCTTGCGTAAAATCGAACTCATTCTCCATAATACGAGAGAGGTAATCTGCCTTCAACTTTTTGTACATTAAAACCTTAGCGGCCAAGGAGTTACCATCTAACTGAAAAAGTTTGAAAATAAGTGGAGAAGCATCGTAATAATCTAAGTGGCTCAATACGGCATTGTCCATGTAATAGCTATTGATAATAGCAGTAAGTCTCGCATCGGCTTCTAGGATATTTTTGCGCAAGGGGAATATTTCTTTGCGAATAAACTGTACGATTTTGCCCGCCCATTGCCCGTAATCATAAAGATTTACGATATTATTTTTAAAAGAAGCATCGGACTTTTTTTGTGCGTTAAAATCCTCGAACTGTTCAAATCGGTACTGCTTATACCTAGACTGCGGAAAATGGCGCTGTAGCAACGTATTCATCTGATCAATGTTGACACGTATGTTATCTGCCCTACTTACCATCTCGTTCAAAATTTTTATAAGGAAGTCATTGGTAGAAAAATAGATGTCGGGGAAGTGGTCAAAATGCTCTATTAAAGTGTCAAAATCTGACTCTTGCTGCCTGTAATAATGCTTAATGAGTTCTGTTTTTGAGATGATATTTTGTGCCGTATCGTAAAAAGATTTAAAACGGCTCACCTGCTGTTGGTAGGTAAACTTTAATACAGATGCCGAAACTTTTTTTGTGCCGAAAAGCTCCTGATAGTATGCTTTGTTTTTTGATGCCTCTCTTTTCGTAGCGAGCACTTCTGCTACTTGAAACAGATTGAGTGCTGTTTTGTACTTTCTTTCAAAATCTACCTGCTCAAAAATGTCCATTTCTCGCAGTTCTAATTCTAAGATTTTTCCCAACCTGTACATAGCCAAGGCGTGTTTCGGCGATTGATTGATAAACTCTTGTAGGTATTTTTTAGAGAGTTCTTTGTCGTTTTTCTCTAATACGGCATGTACTTCTTCGTACTTTAGTTTTTGCGCTTTGGCCTGTGGTCTCGCGAAAAAAAATAAGCAAGTACAAAAAATCAGAATATATCGCCAAGTAGCTGATTTCAGAAAAGTTGGGTGCATCTAGTAAATTACTTGATATGTTCTCTATGTTCAAAAAATTAGGAAACCTCCCCGACTGAACAAAAAATAAAGTTGTTTATTATTCAAGGTTAAATATCTAAGTTAGCAAAACAAACCCTATCTCACATTAATTTTTTGAAAATCGATAACTATTCAGAAACTAAAAATGTATTTAAGTTATGTTTTTATTCAAGCGAGGACGCTTGAACGAGTACATATCTAAGAACCTTTCCCTCTACAGGGCTTAAAGTATTTATTTGAAAATCACGCTTGTCTTGCTTTTTAACACCTACATGCCATACTTCTCCATTTTGCGGTATAAAGTGGTTCTGCCTATACCCAATTCTTTGGCTACTTTGGTGATATTGCCCTGATGTTTTTTTAAAAGTTGAAGGATGGCTTGCTGTTCCATTTCTTCTAAACTGAGGTTCTCAGCCTGAAAGTTACTTGTCTTTATGGCTTGAGCACTCGGCCTTTGGGGCAAATGCAGGTCATCAACATCAACCCATCCATTATCCGAAAAAATGACGGCCTGTTCTACAGTATGCGACAGTTCCCTGATATTACCCGGCCATTGATGGTTTACTAGTGCTTGAGACGCTGCCTCTGTAAAATGCAGTTCTTTTTTTTGATACATTTGACCATTCAGTTTTAAAAAGTACTGCGCCAAAGGCAAAATATCAGCAGTTCTTTTTCTGAGTGGTGGCAAATCGATGGTAACCGTATTGATTCTAAAGAACAAATCTGAACGAAAAGCAGCAAAGCTACCCTTTTTCGATACAATCATTTCTTGCAAAGGCATATTGGTAGCGGTAATCAACCTAAAGTCTATTGTTCGCTCTTTGGTCTCGCCCAATCTTATTAGGCGTTTGTTCTGTATTACAGAAAGCATTTTAGCTTGCAAAATAGACGGTAGATTTCCGATTTCATCTAAAAATAGTGTCCCGCCATCCGCTTCTTCTATCCTGCCCTTTTTTTCTACTTGGGCATCGGTAAATGCACCTTTGGCGTGACCGAACAACTCGGCTTCAAACAGACTTTCTGAGAGCGCACCTAAATCGATTTGCACAAAGGGGCCCTTACTCCTGTGCGACAAGTGGTGGATTTCTTCTGCCAAAAGTCCCTTACCTGTTCCGTTTTCACCTAAAATTAAAATGTTGCTTTCTGTAGTGGCCACTTTTTTTGCCATATTATGCACGGCAGACATCGCCTCGGAAAAATAGATAAGTTTGCTACCTGCACTTTTTTCTCTTACCCCTTCTGAGGCTTTTCCGAGCTTTGACTCGTGAGGATGATGGGAATGCAATGCCTTGTTTAGCTTTTCTATTAGTTTGATGTTGTTCCAAGGCTTGGTAACAAAATCTTTGGCTCCTTTTTGCATGGCATTTACCGCCAAATCTATATCGCCAAAAGAGGTACTCATCACTACAGATATTTGCGGGTATTTTTCTAGTACTTTTTCCAAAATAATGAGCCCTTGCTTGCCAGAAGTAGCACCTTTGGCAAAATTCATATCCAGCAAGAGCACATCAATATCATTGCGCTCGAGCTGCTTAAAAATGGCCGTTTCGCTCGTAGCGGTATAGATGTTGGCAAAATCATCTTCTAGCATTAGCTCAGCAGAAAAAAGGATATCTTTATCGTCATCTGCTACCAATATGTTGCCTTTTTTTTGATCCATTTTAAAAAAATAAGCGAGCGTTCCTTAAATATAAAAATAGATATTTACACGCGGGCTTAGATATTTGTTTTTAGCTCAAGTAAACAAGAATCGAAGGGCTTGGCTTTCAATCAACTTCCATCATGCTATACTATGTGCCACTAACAAGCTGTAGTGTACCAATGCGGAACGCAAAGTGTTCCACTCTGAAACACTTTTTTATACATCCAAAAGTACAGAAAATACTTAAGACTCTGGTTATCAATTATTTAAACCTAAAAGCACACGTATTGAAACAACGTTTCATAAGCACAGCCATACTGCGAAATTCAAAATAGTAAAATCATCATAAACAATGGAAGATATTATCCACATAAAAAACCTACATAAAGTCTACAAGACTACCGAAGTAGAAACCACCGCTTTGCAAAATGTAAACCTACAAATAAAAAGCGGTGATTTTGTAGCAGTGATGGGACCTTCTGGCTGCGGCAAATCCACTTTACTCAACTTACTTGGACTGATCGATCACGCAGACCAAGGTGAATATTTCTTTAAGGGCGAGGCTTTACATCAGTTTACAGAAAGGCAAAAAACCAATTTTAGAAAGGCACATTTAGGCTTTATCTTCCAAAGTTTTAATCTCATTAATGAACTCAATGTGTTCGACAATGTAGAACTGCCGCTGATCTATACCAACTTGAGCACCAAGCAACGCAAAGAGCGCATTAACGCAGTATTAAGCCAACTAGATATCATCCACAGGGCGGGGCACTATCCGCAACAATTATCAGGTGGACAGCAGCAACGGGTAGCCATTGCTAGGGCCTTGGTAAACAGACCTGAGGTTATTTTGGCCGATGAGCCTACGGGCAACTTAGACAGCCAAAACAGCAAAGAAGTAATGCAGGCACTTTCGGCATTAAATGCACAAGGCAGCACTATTATAATGGTTACGCATTCTTTGCACGATGCCGCCTATGCCAACAAAAAAGTACAATTGTTTGACGGTAAAATCATTAAAGAAGATCTATTAAAAAATCTGAGCCATGTATAAGAATTATTTAAAGGTAACGCTCAAAAATCTATTGGGTAATAAGGTATTTAGTTTGATCAATATTTTAGGGCTTACCGTAGGCATGGCCGCTTGTATGTTGATCATACTGTTTGTGCAAGACGAACTGAGCTACGATAAATTTAACAGCAAGGCAGACCGCATCTACAGGCTGTATATGGAATATAAAAACCAAGAGGGAGAATTTGTAGGCAACATCATTACGCCTTATGTATTAGCGCCAACCATAGGCACCGTACACGAGAGCGAAATTGAACACGCCATTAGGATCAGTCGGCCAAGAGACTTTGTTTTCTCTCATGGCGAAAAAGAATTTACCATAGAAAATGTGGCTCTGGCAGATACTGCTTTGTTCAGTGTATTCGATTATAAATTGATAAGCGGAGATGCTGCAAGCGCTTTGAGCGAACCTTTTAGCATGGTAGTGAGCCAATCTGTAGCGCAAATGTTTTTTGGAGATGAAGACCCCGTTGGTAAAACGCTTACTGCAGATGCAAACCTAGAAGTAAAGATTACTGGCGTAATGGCAGACATACCCGAAAACTCACATGCACACTACAGCGCCTTTACTTCTATGCGTACGGGAGATTATATTTTCTCTGAAAGGGTAAAGACCCAATGGGGCGAGGGGTCTCAATCTACCTACATACTTTTAAAAGAAAATACGAGCATAGAAACCTTAAGTGCTCAATTTTCCAATTTTATAGATAACCACTCCTTTGGCGAAGGCACTTCTGAATTTGTAA
>CAKZMZ010000366.1 GCA_937129345.1 uncultured Thalassovita sp.
TGCTTTGCTCGTCGGGTTATATCGAAGCGCTTAATGATGTTAGTAGAGAGGTCGCATTCAATGATTTGGAAGACCCTTGGGTAAGTTTTGCTGCTATTGCGGCACATGCTGGCAAAGAGGAGCAATTACTAGATAATGCCATTACTAACTTAGCTTATGACAGTGCTGAAAACAAAGCAACTTTCTTTGCTGCCTTGGCAGCTACCATCGCTAATTCGGGCAACAGAAGGGCCTTAGAGAAAATCATCCATTTTAAAAGTACTGCAGCTTGGTGGCAAGCTCCAGCTCTTGCAGGCATAAACCGACTGTGGCAATATAAATCTCCTACTCTTACATTGAACGAAAATGACAAAAATGCCTTATTGCGCTTAGTTAAAGATAATAGCAGACCCCAACTTGGTAAAGAAGCCATTAATCTTTTAAGTCTTGTAGGCTTCCCTAAAAACGAAGCGACCCAACAGTTGATCGCTCAAGCAAAGCAGACACTTAATACCCCCAAGGCCGATTCTTTGGCCAGGATGAATGCCATTATGCTACTGAGCTATGTAGTGCCTGAGCAATACAAAGATACTTTTTTGGCTTTGGTAAAGGACAAAAACGAGTTTATGCAAGTAGCCGCTATAAAAGCTTTGCGCCAAGAGGCTGACCGTGGCACTTGCACGTCAATCATAGATGATTTCCAAAACTTTCCATCTATTGTACAAGAAGAGGCTATTGCCTTACTCACTAGCCAAAAGCCGTTTATAATACTGCTTTTAGAAGCCATAGAAAAGGGAAAAATCCCCCCGAGTAAACTGGGATGGAAACGTACCGTGGCCCTTATGAATTACTACGATGAAAATATACGTAACTACGCCCGCCAATTATTGGCCATTAACGAAGACCGCAAAGCCGTTTTGCAAAACTACCTACCAGTCGCAGAGCTACAAGGCGATGCCTTAAAAGGCAAGGCATTGTTCCAAACCCTTTGCGCCACTTGCCACCAAGCAGAAGGCGTGCAAGGCGTAGATTTTGGTCCCAACCTCGCTACGCTTCAAAGCAGGAATGTACATTCTATCATTACAGAAATCATCCATCCAAATAATTCTATTGCCGATCAGTACCAACAGTGGGAAATCAGCTTAAAAAATGGGAAATCGCTTACGGGTATCATATTGCAAGAAAATGCGCAACAAATCACTTTGAACCAAATGGGTGGGCAAAAAACCATCATTAGTAAAAGTGATGTTGAGCAAAAAGTTAAATCTAAGCTTTCTGCCATGCCAGAGGGATTTGAAAACAGCATCACTGTAGAACAAATGGCAGATTTAGTGGCTTTTATTAAAAATCAGACATTTTGATCTAAAAGACTTCGATACTTTATCAATCTAAGTCTATCTTGTGGAAGATTTCTTAAAATAGCTTCACTTTAAACAAAGTACAATTGGAAGATAAAGAAACTTGGAAGCTAATCTTAGCTATTCATCAATATGTTTTGCAGTGTAAAGAACATATCGATTTTATAGCTATCAACCATAGTGACAATCATACGGAGATACTTTGCAATCATTTGCGCAAGAGTTGCGATTTCATCATTTCATTTAAAAAGCCATTTGAGCAAAATTCAATAACTGAGTTCTATGCCAGTAAGCCTCTAGTTTTTGCCAATATAAAAAACAACAATTTACCAAATGAGGTATACAAAACTTTACAGCTTTATCTCCCATATGCCGTACTTCCCTATTTTGCTAAAAAAGAAAAAAAATGCTTTGCCATATCCCATTTTGCGCAAACGCTAGATGGCCGCATTGCCTCTACAAGTGGCAGCAGCAAATGGATCGGCAATGAAGAGAACCTTGTGCATGCCCATAAAATGCGTGCCCTATGCGATGCCATTTTGATAGGTGCAGGCACGCTTTATAGAGACAACCCAAGGTTAAATGTGAGGCTAGTAGAAGGACAAAACCCAATTAAAGTCGTATTAGGCAATCTAGACGCACAAGATAAGCAATACAATGCCATTGACGATTCCACCATTGTCATTAAAAGAAAAGACACTGAGAGGCCAAGCAACAACTGCCAGGAAATACTTGAAACGCTCTATAAAAAAGGCATTTATTCAGTGTACATAGAAGGAGGGGCTAAAACCACGTCAGCCTTCCTTAAATCTGGGGCTATTGATCAAATTCAAATACATATATCGGCTAAAATTATTGGAGCGGGTATAGAGGCGTTTTCTTTTAAAGGCATTTCCGATATCGATAATTCTATAAAATTCACGACTACTAAATTTGTGAAGGTCGGAGAAGAAATCATGTTCATAGGTAATTTAAAATAGCATGCATAAAGCAAAAGTTCTTTGGCATAGAAAAAACGGATCAGACATAGCAGAACGAACCATCGAGCCTATACAAGAGGAAAGAGAGGTAGTAATTGAAAGCGAATATTCCTTTGTTAGCATAGGCACAGAAAAAACAATAATAAGTAGTGACTTGTCTGAGAGAACTGCCGAAAAAATGCGCGTTCCATATATGCAGGGTCATTTTAACGAGGATTTCACCTACGGCTATTCGTTGATCGGCAAAGTAATAGAAGGACCAAAAAAACTGTTGCACCAACATGTACATGTAATGCATCCGCACCAAGATATTGTAAAGGTAAATGCCGATGATGTATTTCCCTTGCCCGCAGGAGTGCCCTCCAAAACCGCTACCTTGGGCAGTAATATGGAAACAGCGATCAATGCAATTTGGGATGCCGAAGTAAGCCTCGGTGACGAGATTTTGGTGATAGGTTTTGGTAGTATTGGCGCATTGGTCTCACTCTTAGCAAACTCAATCGTTGGACCAAGGCTTAGTGTTTTAGAAATAAATCCTAATAGAAGTAAAATTGCTAAAAGCTACGGGTTTAAAGTAATTGATTCTATAGAAAGAGGAAATTTCGATGTGGTATTCAATACTTCAGGTAAGGGAGATATGTTACAAAAAGGCCTTGATCTTTGCCGCGTAGAGGGCAAGGTAATAGAGTTGAGTTGGTATGGCAACAAACAAGTGAACCTGTCTTTAGGTGAAGATTTTCATTATGGCAGAAAACAAATCATCTCGTCACAGGTAAGCCAGATTCCACTAAAAAAACGAGCAACATGGGATTATAAAAAAAGAAAAGTATTGGCTTTTGATTTACTCAAAGAACTGAATACCGCACCTCTTTTTAATTTAGAAATACCTTTTTTAGAATGTCCTGTTTTTTTCAATAAATTAAGACAAAAAAATTTCGATGAACTCGCCGTAGTCATCAAGTACTAAATGAAAATATTATGTTTACAGTTAAGGTAAAAGACCACATTATGATTGCCCATTCCCTACCCGATGCCTTTTTCGGGCCTGCACAGCACATGCATGGTGCTACGTATGTGGTTGAGGCAATATTTAAAAGTAAAATACTGAACGAGAAAAATGTAGTGCTAGACATTGGAGAAGCCACTAAGATTTTAAACAATGTGCTATCTGAGTTGGCTTATAAAAATTTAGATGAACTGCCTCAATTTAAAGGCATTTTAACGACTACAGAATACTTGGCCCAATACATCCATTCAAAAATCAAGGCGGAGATTCCAAACGATATAAAGCTAAAAGTAGAACTGAACGAATCGCATGTGGCCTCGGCCAGTTATGAAGATGAGTGAAACAAAAACATCTTTGGTAATTGTCACTACTCATTTCGGCACTAACTTTTCAGGAGGTTCTACAGCTACCTGTGAGATTTTCTCCCGTGTACAATATGAGTTCGAAAGCATTTATGTAGTTGGAACAGAACTTGGCGAACATCCATTTCAGAAAATCATATTTAAAAAGTACAGCAATTGGGTACAGGCGTTTTTATTATTATTGGCTTTTCGCAAAGGGCGTTTCGGCAACGAACGCTTCGTGTTTTATGGTGATTTTTACAACACTTTTTTCTTAGCCTTACTCAGGCTAGATTTCTATTTTACGTATCATGACAATTGGCCTGAGGCAGCCAAAATAAACTTAAAATCTAAAATCAATTCAATATTTTACACCAACGTTTACCATTTCATATTCAAAAATGCCAAACTCGTTTTCGCAGTTTCTGAAAAGAAATACCATTATGTAAAAAAATTTACTAGTAAGGTACAATTGGTTTACAACGGTTTTAATCACCAAAGAGAAAGCAATACCAAAGCAGGTGACCCAGATAGACCTGAAATACTTATGGTGGGTAATATAGACAAGCGGAAATACAAAATTGCTTTAAAGTTATTTTCATTGATTGCGGCAAAGGGCAACCTGCATGTAGATATTTATGGGCACATAATCGATAAGAATTTGGCCGATAAGTTGGCTGCTTTCGACTTTGTAACACTTAAAGGCTTCAAGCAAAATATTCCATTTGGCAGGTATCAACTTTTGCTGCACACCTCCATCATAGAAAATTTACCACTGGTTTTTTGTGAGTCTATCTACCACCAAACACCAATAATCACATTTGATGTAGGTGGTGCCCATGAGTTGATTGGCAACGCCAATGGCGCACTTATTCCCCCTTACGATGTAAATATGATGCATACAAACTTGCTCAAAATGATAAAGATAAGGCCTACTATCGATAAAAGCGTACTTGACAATAAGTCGTGGGAAATTGCCGCAAATCGCTATAAAGAATCCATCTTGTAAATGTTACA
This sequence comes from uncultured Thalassovita sp., assembly GCA_937129345.1. GTDB lineage: Bacteria > Bacteroidota > Bacteroidia > Cytophagales > Flammeovirgaceae > Chondrinema. Next base: position 4,682 of record CAKZMZ010000366.1, read on the forward strand.
ATCACTGCTCATCATATTTATATATAGCTCTTTCGCCATTGACTTTTTAATTTGGCCCATACCAAGTGAAGCCTCTACAAAATCATTGATCAAAAAAAACAGTCGAGTTATCGCGCTATTGTTGGCGCTGATTTTTATATTAAACATAATTTTTTACTTGTCCCCTTTGTTCCTCGCAGTTTATCACCTATTAAAAAATAGTTCTGAATTAACTTCTAAGGGCCAGTTTGTTATTGGTTTTACCTTTGCCATAGTAGGTCGGCTCACATCCTTGTTTGGCAGTCATGCGCTTAGAGCATCCACAACTTTGGTCTGCAAAAAATCTGTTTTCCGGTTTACAAGAAACCCCATTAGCTTAGGAATGCATCTGACTGTTTTTGGCACGCTCATTATCTTTAACCTTTGGTATTTGTGGGTCGCCTTTTTATTGTACCTACTAAACATCCACTATAAAATTATGATAGAAGAAAAGGAACTAATAGAAAAATATGGGGCGCCCTACAAGGCGTATTGTTCACTCACTCCGAGGTATCTAATATGGTAAATAAGCAAAATGAAATAACAAGTTGGTTTGACGAAACCTATACAAGCAAAGGCTTTGATTACCTGAGGTCCGTTGAGGCATATGAGATTTTTGTGCGCTTGCTCGAGCCAAACCCAAATAGCAAACATTTAGATGTTGCCTGTGGGCTAGGTCTGCTCTTAAAAGCGCTAGAAGGCAATCAAGTAGAAACATATGGAGTAGACATCTCGCCCAAAGCCATAGAGGTTTGTAAAGAATACTGCCCTAATGCCCATGTGCAAGTAGCGAATGCAGAACAACTGCCATTCGAGTCCAATTTTTTTGATTCTGTAAGCTGCATTGGTTCTTTGGAACGAATGCTCGACCGAAATCAAGCACTAAGGGAGCAAATCAGAGTAGCGAAAAAAGGAGCTAAAATTTGCTATATGGTCAGAAATTCTGAGAATTTCACTTGGAAGTATTTTCAAAAACCATTAAATCTTTATAACAAAAAAGGGCATCAAGACGCGCTCAATAAGGAGAAATGGGAAAAGCTATTTTCACAAAATGAGTTGAAAGTAAAGGCGATCTATCCCGATCATTGGCCTTACGTAAAAACCATTAAAACACTCTTACCTTGGGTTAAGGTCGATGCAGGAAAAATCAGAAAATTCCCGTTCAACCTAGAATTGGCTTACGAGTTTATCTTTCTGCTCGAAAAATCATGACCAGTACCCAGAGAATATACGATCTACTTTTCGACTTTGAATCTAAAAAGGGCAATTCCCACTATCCCATACATAAAACTTTAAATGTACGGGGTAAACAAAAAAAAGTATTGGACATCATCTTAAATGAGGTAGCCTTTGTATCTGATGAGCATATCCTCGATGCGGGCTGTGGCACAGGTCATACCCTTTTTGAGCTTACCAAAATGAAAAATATTCGTGGTATGGGCATTTCTTTAAGCGAAAAAGAAATCGCCTTTGCCAATAGTCTAGCTAAAAAGGAAAACCTCTTGAACAAACTTTCTTTTAATGTAAAGAATTTTGAGATTGGGATTGAGGAAATATTTGATAAAATCATTGCTATTGAGTCCATCAAACATAGTAAAAACCCGACGTTGGTAATCCGTAATCTTTGCCAGGCCTTGTCTGAAAAAGGCTCGCTCATCATTGCCGATGACTTTACAGATACGCATTCGAAATTGATTGAAAAACACCAACAACTTTGGAATGCCCCCGGCTTTAGCGACCTAAAGGCAACACTTGAAGCAATACAGCAAAATGGCAAATTTCAAATTAAGGAAATAGACCTGAGTCCTTATGTTCAAAAGCGTTCGCTTATCAAATTGGAATTATGGCGCTTTCTTTTAATTTTCTGTCAAAAAATAACCTTTGGCCATTGGCGCAGCTACTGCGATATTTACCTAGGAGCCATTTTATTGGAACTCCTTTACGCAAAGAAAAAAGTATCTTATTTTTTAATTATAGCGACTAAAATATGATTACACCAGCACCTAAAAAAGAGAAATTGATCGCACTAAAAATTTACTTTGATAGGGCCAAAATGTACCTTGGCTATATCAATTTTTTTATGCTCAACATCGTATTGATCAACTCTATTGACAATACCGCTTTCAAGGCTTACATACAAGAATATAAATTGATCATCGTACCTGTTATGTTTGTAATCTACATGAGCGGACTGATCTTTATAGGCTTTTTAGATACCAAGCTAGGGCTAAGAAGGGAGGAAATGCGTAATAATGCCATGATGAACCCAGTAATTACAGATTTGCTGAACACTGTGAAAAATATATCTGTGGACGTGAGTGAAATAAAAGAAAAACAGAACAACTCCAGCCAAAAATAACGATGATCAGAATACATGCATCGTTCCATAAGTGCCTTACCATGTATTTCATAAAGGTGATGAGTAAGCTTTATAATCCTAGCAGATTGCTAAGGCCCAGGTACAAGCACTTTGAAAGTATTGAAGGCGTCTTTTATAACAATCTGAATAAATACAGGCTGTTATCTGTAAACGGTTTTGCCATAAATATCGACCACTTGCCTAATGATACACCTTTTAGGATCACCCGATTCGTTAGGGATCCTAGAGATTTGGTGATTTCAGGATACTTTTACCATAAGCGAGGCGCTGAACCTTGGTTTCGATTTAAAGATCCCTCACTAAAATACTGGTCGCCTATAAATGGCTGCGTACCTGAACAACTTCCCTCAAAAACCTCATTTTCTGAGTATTTGCAAAAAGTACCCTTAGAAGAAGGCTTGATGGCCGAAATTGATTTCAGGCGGTACCATTTCGAATCTTTGCGAAATTGGAGGGATCACGAGCATATCAAAGTTTTTAAGTATGAAGATATCATCCATAACGAAGCAGCCATTTTTAATGAAATCTTCAGGTTTTATGAGGTGAGTGAAATAGAAAGGCAAATAGGTAATTTTTGGGCAAAAAAATATGCTCTAGGTAAAGTAAAAGGTAGCAAGCATATAAGGAATGCTGAGCCATCCCAATGGAAGAAGTACTTCACCCCAAAGGTAACAAGGTACTTTAATGAGCACTATTCAGATGTGATTGAGTTATTAGGATATGAGCTCACGTGAAATACAACATGATTAAAGATACTTCAACTTATTAAGCACCTTGAGATACAACCTACGGGATTTATTATTACGAGCTATTTTGTCACTCAGTTTTTCTACTTCAGAAAGTTGCCTTAAAGATTTTTCGAAAAGCTCGCTGGCAAGCTTATACAGCTTTAAATCATATTGCTCTCTATCAGCAATTGCTTGCTTCTCTTGCTCTAATAATACCTGCTTGCTTTTATAAGTATTCACATTGCTTTTCAGCATTACAGGCATCCTACTCCAATTGAGTTTTCTGTAAAACAATGCTAAGGTCTCTGGCATTCTTTCTGTGAGTCCAATCGCTAAAAAATCTTTTAAATTGGATGCCGCTCTTCTAAACATAGCATCATTTACTTTATCTCCCTGCTCAAAACCAACCCCTGATATTAAACGAGTCTGAAAATTATTGAGGTAAAACGTTTTTTCATGATACAGATAATCCTTAATTGTAATGCCTTCTTCTGCAATCCATTTCTGATAATACATACCCTTGTATTTCATAAAATTATACTCAGAAAACACCCTGCTTATGGGTTCGCGCAATACAGTGAAATACTTATTCGATTTTTTTAAGTCAGGATGGGCACCAAAGCCAAAATGTCCGCCAACAACTTCGTAAATTCCCTCAGAAACGGCCTGTTCCAAATAGTTGGTTGCTTTTGCCATAAATTCTTTAGGGTGGGTGTCTTTTGTTGGATTAAGCCGCTTAAATTTTTTAAAATAGATTTGATGTGCCAAGGTATTGACCAAGCTCGTACCCCCTGTTTTCGGTATGTGTATAAAAACCTTCATGTTCTAATTAATCTTCCTAAAAGCGAAATAACAAAGGAAATAACTATTGATGCACCTGCTAAGTAGGTTAGCCAAATAAAAGCCATGTCTTCAGTAAAGAAAGGGATCAACAAGGCAAAAAAGAAAAATACTGCAATGGAAGCCCTAACCCTTTTAGGTAGTATTTCTTTGCCCGGTCTAATCACTAGCAAAGCATAAATATACCTAAGCGAACCTGGTAGTAAAAGCCAGACAGAAAGTTGGTGTTCAACTACATGCAACCAACTGATGGTAAAAACAAAGTAAGCGTCCGTTTCCATATCTAAGACCTCTCCTACCATGCTACTTTGTCCTGTTTTACGGGCAATGTATCCATCTACGCCATCTAATAAAATATTGGCCAAAAAAACCAAACCTAAGATAATGGCATCAAAATACGGATGAAATACCAAAGCCACCAACACTAGCAATAATCTAAAGGTTGTAATAAGGTTGGCATACCCGACCCTCAAAGGATAGTTGGGTTTATATTTCGGTATTTTAAAAATAAAAAAACCAAAGAAGAGCATTGCAACAAAAGGCCACCAGCTACTTATCGGCTCAAAAATTCCAATCAAAACCGCTACAAGGTTGACCACTGAAAAAGAGATGATCCAGCGCTTATAAAATTGCTCAAAGTTGTAAGCCGTTTGGTTCATAAGGCGCTAACTTGGTGTAACTCTCACTGTAATTTTTTACAAACTCCCTCAAAAAAATAGAATACATACCTTCGTGTGTCACAAATTGTCTGCACTGCATAATGTCTCTCTCAAACCCATAATCTTTAAAGCCTTTAATAAATGCCTGATCTTTAGAGATAATGTGTACTGGCGTATATAGACCATATTTGTTGTAATTGCTAAGCACAGGAGGCTGATGATCGCCCATTAAAAGAAATATATCATTACCTTTCCCATAGTCACTTATAAATCTTTCTAAGTTAGAAAACTGATAACATACCGAAGTGAAGTAGTCTTCCTTTCTAGGTTCTTTAAGAAAGCCTTTATGAATATGGATCCTTTTATTGCCATGATTCAACGATTGCCAATCTTCTACCATTTCGGGGCTTATAAAGGGGGAATGCGAATTTTTTGTTAGGTAGAAAAAGGTGTAGGGCTCATAGGCATATTCTTTTATTATTCCCATAGCAAAATTCATTGAATACTGATCGGGGGGACATTCTCCAAAACCATATACATCGCCATGATAATCTAATTTGTCATTAAGAATCCAATTATCAATGCTATAGAATTTTTTCATTTCTTCATAAGGTACATTGATACCCTTTATAGGACTGGTAGGATTTAGATTATAGTTTTTATATCCATAACTTTTAAATAAATGTAATAGACTATCACTTTTATTAAAATGAGGATCGTGAAGATAGTTCTCAAAATAAGTGTTATTGCTCATGCGATAACCATACAAGAAAGAAGAATAAGTTAACCATGATTGCCCTGCTGTAGTAGGTGATTCGCTAAAATTAGAAATCGTCTCCCATTTATTTTCATGGAGCTTATTTTTAAAACTTTCAAAAAACAGATGCGCGTCATTTGACAGTTCCCTGTCTTTAAAAAAGTAGCTTCCGTATGATTCAATAAAAATAAAATGGATATTGGGCGGGTTCTTTACTAATTCGAATCTTGGAATCTGACGCTTAAAGAAAAAGGTCTCACCTATTTTCATTTTAGAAACCTTCCAATTAACATAACTACGCTTAAAATTTTGAAAAATCTCCACAAGTACAAAATGATATCTTAAATAAATATCATTAGGATAGTCAGTATATATGCCAACCTTTTGAATCATTCTCAAAATGGGCACAATCCAAAGGGCTGTTAGTATGTAAAAAGTATTGGTTAAACCTATAGATTTTGAGAAAGATAAATAAGATTCAATAATGGAGTGTATCAACAAAATAAATAGAAGGGAGACCAAACTAAAGCTTATAAACTTCCATTTTGATTCTTGCCAAACTATAACAATTGCAGATTTAACAAGCTTAGCATCATTGTAAAGGTTAGGTTCGTATTCATAAATCTTTCTGAAGCTATATTGATAGACATTGAATAATAGTATGGCTAGATAGAGGCCGGTAATAGGGATTGTTAAATAAACCAAGTCTGTTATACGAGAAAAGATAAGGAAAAAAGAAAGTTCTATAGCATATCTGAAGGGATCGAGATTTGTACTAGACCAAAGACCTATCTTCCGTTTTGTTCTTATGGTCGAAATATATGGGAGAAAGAAACTTGTAGAATAATTTAAAATATAATTGGGCAGATACAATATGGCATTGATCAAAATAAAACCTATCCAAAATAGGGCCTCGTCATACATAAAAAGTCATATTTATAAGGCTTAAAGTTAATAGTTATCGGTAAAAAAATCGTTTGTTGAATGTTTGAGGTGG
>CAKZMZ010000367.1 GCA_937129345.1 uncultured Thalassovita sp.
TGCTTTGCCAGTTGAACAGATCATCGGAAAGACCAATCAAGAACTGGGAATGCCCGCCGAATCGATTGCATTCTTTGCGGAGATGCGCGAACGGGTTTACACCAGCAGACAACCTGTTGAGTTCGATTTTTCCTATTCTGTTGGTGATGAGATGCGATACTTCAATACACGAATGATTCCTGAGTTCGACCCGGATGGCAATATTGTCTGCCTGCTATCCATCTCTCGCGACATCACCGAGCGCAAACGAATGGAAGAAGCACTACGCAAAAGTGAAACAGAATTGCGTGAACTCAATGACCAGAAAGATAAATTCTTCTCCATCATCGCCCACGACCTCAGAAACCCTTTTAATAGCATCAGAGGGTTAAGTACATTGCTTACAGATCAAATTAAAGAGAAAGATTACGAGGCCGTTGGTGAGTATGCCATGCTCATAGAGCAATCCTCAGAAAAGGCATTAGATTTATTGAAGAGTCTGATGGATTGGTCACTTGCACAAACTGGTAGGATGGATTTTAATCCCGAAACTTTTGAATTAACTGGCCTGATCAAAGACAACAAGATGCTTCTCGATATAATTGCCGATCAAAAAGGTATCACCATCAAAAAAAATTTACCACATGAACTAACTGTTTATGCTGATAAACCGATGATCAATACCGTGCTCAGAAACTTGATCTCCAATGCTCTCAAATTTACCAGACAAGATGGTGAGATTACCATTTCAGCTGAGAAAAGATCAAAAGAAATTCTTATTTCTGTAATTGATAACGGAATAGGCATAGTACCCGATAGACTTGAAAAGCTGTTTCGCCTTGCCGAAAGCAGTTCAACCTCCGGTACAAACAACGAAAAAGGAACAGGCCTTGGCTTGATCCTTTGTAAAGAATTCGTGGAAAACCATGGTGGAAAAATATGGGCTGAAAGTGAGCAAGAAAAGGGATCTGCTTTTTATTTTACCCTTCCTTGTGATGCCAGTTAGAAAATAGAATTTCTGACATTATTATGAAATTCTTTCTATAAGAAATCCCATAAACACTGTAATTGCAGCTATTTTTCTCATTATTTCTATTAATTACTTGTAAATTACAAGCAATTATAAGTAATTACTTTCAAAATGCAAGTAATTAATGCTTGTTTTTTGCAAGTAATTTTAAAAATGCTTAGAAATGGACTATAAATTTCGATGTGATTGCCCGTTTACTTCAGCTATTGATATTCTTGGTGATAAGTGGATGCTTGTTATTGTCAAGCAAATGCTTGTAGAAGGAAAGGAAACTTTCAAGGATTTTACAGAAAGTGAGGAAGCTATTGCCACCAATGTCCTCACCATTAAACTCAAGCTGTTAGAAGAATTGGGACTAATCAGTAAATCAAAACTTCCTCACAACAAAAAGACAAACATCTATCGGTTAACAGCTAAGGGGTTGGAGCTTACGCCTATTTTGGTGGAGCTTGCCGCTTGGAGTGACCATAACTTGCGAGATATGCACCCCACGCTGCAAAAAGGGAAGGGCATAGACTTATTACGTGCAGACAAGGAGGCCTTCACACGTACCTTGGTCACGTCCTATCAACAAAAACTGGGTATAAAAAATGATGGCCCCAATGAGTAGGCTGAGCCATGAGTAATTTGTTGCTCAAAGCAATAACTCTAGCTGTTCGAGGTTTTCAACCTCGAACTTATCTTCGTAGGAACTCCGTTTCGTGTAGAGAGCAGACTGTAAGTCCTACGATAAAATAATTCAGGTTTACAAAACTAGAACAGCGGTATTATAGGCTCATGCCCTAGCAGTATTTCTACTGGCAATAGCATGAAAACCTTACATGCTAAAACAATTCCGCTTCCATTGCTATGGTTACATCAGAATCACTACAAATCGTTTTTTGGAGGCCTTTACAGCGAGACATTTCGTATTTATAAAAATAATCGAGTGTGTAGAGCTTGCTCTGTTTGAAAGAAGCATCTGCATGATTTACTGCGCCTAAACCTATTTTAAGCCATTGCCAGCCTATTACTACTGTCCCGAATAAATCCATGAAAATGGTGGCATCTGCTAAGAACTTTTCGTGGTTGCCCGCTGCGGCAAAAGGCATGAGGTGTGCTAAAGATTGCTCAATAAGTTTGATGTTCGCTCCCAAACTAGTAGCATATTCTTTCAATTCATCTTTACCCATCGCCTCGGTAATGGTAGCAGTCATTTCTTCGGCGAGGAGTTTAAGGGCCGCGCCATTGACCATGGTAACTTTTCTGCCCAATAAATCAAGTGATTGAATTCCCGTAGTTCCTTCATAGATTGAAATAATTCTAATGTCACGGTAATATTGTTGGAGAATGAAATCCATCATATAACCAAAGCCGCCGGTTACTTGCACGCCTGTATCCACTGCATTTTTACCAGCTTCCGAAGGATAGGTTTTCGCGATGGGAGTCAATATTTCAGCCAATAAGTGGTTGTTGTTTTTTTCGTCTCCCTCAGCAGTTAAGTATTTATCTACATAATAAGAACATTGAAGGATCAAACTCAAACTTCCCTCTACAATCGCTTTCTGATGCAACAACATACGTTTTACATCGGGGTGGTTGATGATAAGCGTTTGCTCTTGTGAGGGGTCTTTCTTTCCAGAACTTTGTAATTTTCTGCCTTGCGGACGCTCTTGGGCATATTGTAGGGAGGCATAATAAGCTGCCGAAGCAATGCCCACACCCATTCTACCTGTAGCGATACGCGCTTCGTTCATCATTTGGAACATGTAATTCAAGCCTTTATGTTCTTGCCCCACTAAGTAACCAATGCTGTCTCCACTGTCACCAAAAGCTAAGTGGTTGGTACAGTAACCGCGTTGTCCTAATTTTTCAAACTCTCCGACCACATCTACATGGTTGTAGTCTCCAATCGAACCATCATCGTTCACTCTATATTGAGGTACCACAAATAAAGAAACGCCTTTTGTACCAGCAGGCGCCCCTTCAATGCGGGCTAAAACGAGATGGATAAAATTATCAGAGAATTGGTGGTCGCTTGCCGAAATATAAATTTTTTGTCCTTTTATGGCATAGGTTCCATCTTCTAAAGGTTTTGCCGAAGTGGTGATGTCTGAAAGCGAGCTGCCTGCTTGGGGTTCTGTAAGGCACATAGTGCCTCCCCATTGCATTTCAATCATTTTAGGGATGTACTTCTTCTTCAATTCCTCTGTACCAAAAGAAATGATAAGATTGGCAGCACCACTGGTCAGTCCTAAGTATCCTGTTACATGGTTATTGGCCGCCTCCATAATAAAGTACATGGCATTGTAGATTAGATTGGGCAACTGCAGCCCGCCATCTTTTTCGTCCATAAATGCGCCTATTAATCCCATTTCTCCTGCCTTCTGAAAGATGGACCCAAACTTTTCATGAATGGTCACTCTGCCATCCTTAAAAACAGCAGGTTTTTCATCCATCTCTTTAATATAGGGAAACAAAGAAGTATCGCTAAAATCTTTGACCGCCTCTAATAGCATGTCAATTGATTCGCGGTCGTAGGCAGCAAACCTATCTAGGGCAAGTAGTTCTTCTAATTTGTGGATGTCAGATAAAAGGAAGGATAATGTTTTGTGGTCGTAATATTTCATTTTCTTATGGTTAAGTAATTTTATCTCGTGTTTGAATGAGCTTTGATGAAAGTTGCCTTAGCTCATCAATAATTTGATGTGTTAAATTAGTGATGAAAGGGCATTTTTCCTCAATTGTACATTTTTAAAAGTTGTTTGTGGGTAGGTAAAAGCTTATGACTAAGTTGGAGTTTTCGTTTTTACTCATCATATATTTTCTAGAAATTGGCTAAATTGTAACTATGGAGGCCAAACAGTTAAATAAAGTATCATTAGAGGAATATCTTAGCATAGAAAAAGAAAGTCAGCAAAAGTATGAGTTTCATAATGGGTTTATCTATGCGATGGCAGGGGGTACTTACAATCACAGGTTAATTTGTGGTAATATTTTTGGTGAAATTCGGGCCAGCCTAAAAAAGGAAAGCCTAGATTGTAGGGCTATGAACAGTGAAATAAAACTCCATGTTGCGTCAGAAAATAGTTTTTTATATCCTGATGCCATGGTAGTATGTGGTGAGGTAAGCAAATCTATAAAAGACCCCAATGCCGTAACCAATCCTAAAGTTGTAATTGAGGTACTTTCCAAATCAACCGCTACTTATGACCGTGGCGATAAGTTCTTTATGTACCGCCAAATTGCCTCTCTTCAAGAATATGTATTGATAGAACAAGAAAAACCCCAAGTAGAAATCTATAAGCGCGAAGGCGATTTATGGCAAATATCCAGAGTAACTGGCTTAGAACATTCTTTGCATTTACCTTCTGTTCAATTAGAAATTCCTTTGGTTGATATATATGAGGGAGTTGTTTTTGAGGAGGAAAGTTAAACACTAATCGAGCTATTCGGATTTTGTAAACCCGAATACCCTATCTTGGGATTTATAATCCAATTGTAGGGAGAGAGAGATTTTTTTTTGGATGAAGGAGTTTTACTTGGAATAGCTTTCTGTGG
>CAKZMZ010000368.1 GCA_937129345.1 uncultured Thalassovita sp.
ATCTGCCAAAACAGGTCAAGGTGTTGAGGAACTACTAGAAATGGTGCTTCTCGAATCAGATATTTTAGAGCTAAAAGCTAATCCTGATAAAAAAGCATTGGGTACTGTTGTGGAGGCCTCATTGGACAAAGGCCGTGGCTATGTAACCACTATGTTGATCCAAGCAGGTACTTTACGAGTTGGAGACATTATCTTAGCCGGGCAGTACCAAGGTAGGGTAAAAGCCATGACAGATTCGCGAGGTTTGAAGCTTAAAGACGCTGGCCCTTCTACACCGGTTCAGGTGCTAGGACTTAACGGCGCACCGCAAGCAGGTGATAAAGTGAACGTACTAGACAGTGAAAGAGAGGCCCGTGACATAGCCAACAAGCGAGAACAAATTCTTAGAGAGCAAAGTATTAGAGCTACCAAGCGTACTACTTTGAGCGATATCGGTAAGCGAATCGCGATGGGTAACTACCACCAACTTAACATCATTATAAAGGGCGACGTTGATGGCTCTGTAGAAGCACTTTCTGATTCTTTACTAAAACTCTCTACTGATGAGGTGGAGGTAAACATCATCCACAAAGCAGTTGGGCCTATTTCTGAAAACGACGTGCTCTTAGCAAGTGCTTCCGATGGTATTGTTATCGGTTTCCAAGTAAGGCCTACGCCGGTTTCTAGAAGGTTGGCTGAAAAAGAAGATGTAGAAATACGCTTGTACTCTGTGATTTACAATGCCATTGAAGATGTAAAAGACGCCATGGAAGGCTTATTATCGCCTGATATAGAAGAAGAAATAACTGGTGTAGCAGAAGTAAGAGAGGTATACAAAATCACTAGGGTAGGTACGGTAGCAGGTTGCTACATTACCGACGGCTTTATAAAAAGAAATCAAAAAATACGCCTTATTAGAGATGGTATCGTTGTTTATGGTGGAGAGAACGGAGGCGAAATACTTGCACTTAAGCGTTTTAAAGACGATGTAGGCGAAGTGAAACAAGGCTTCGAGTGTGGTATCAGTATAAGAAATTATAACGATATAAAGGTAGGTGATTTAATAGAAGGTTTCGAAGAAAAAGAAGTCAAGAGAACTTTAAAATAATTTCTATTGTATCTCAAAATATTAAAGTCACCGCATAAGGGTGGCTTTTTTTATGTTTTAAACTTTAAGATCTGCATTTAATAAGTAACAGCGATCTTTAACATAGGAATAAACACAAAAACAGTATGAAAAAACGCTTTTTTGTTTGGTTAACCTTGTTTTTTGCTTTTTCGCAAATAAATGCGCAGTCTTCATACAACGAAGAACAGCCCATACTTACCATTGAAGATACAGAGATACCTGTATCAGATTTTTTGTACCTCTATGCCAAAAATTATGAAGAAGAATCTGATGCTTACGCTTTAGAAAGCCTAGAAGAATACTATGAGCTTTTCGTAAAATTTAAACTCAAAGTTTTTGAAGCAAAACAGCAAGGCTTGCATGAAGAGGAGGCCTTTATCAAAGAATTTACCACGTACCGTAGCCAACTGGCTGCGCCCTATTTAACCGACAGTAAAGTTACCGATCAACTTTTAAGAGAGGCACATGAGCGCTTGCAATTTGAAGTTTCTGCTGCGCATATTCTAATAAGAGTAGATGCGGGCGCACAACCCGAAGATACCTTGGCTGCCTACAACAAAATCGAAGAAATTAGGCAAAAAGCTTTGGCTGGAGAAAATTTCAGCCAATTGGCTGCAAAGTATTCAGAAGATCCATCGGCCAAAAAAAATAAAGGAGAACTTGGCTATTTTACGGCCTTGCAAATGGTCTATCCCTTTGAAAACGCAGCATACAACACATCCATCGGTAATATTTCAGAACCGATAAGGACCCGTTTCGGATATCACATATTAAAAGTAAATGATAAAAGGCCTGCTAAAGGAGAGGTAGAAGTAGCCCACATATTGGTGCGGAGCAATGGCCAAAACAGCGATGCTGCTGAAAAGAAAATTCAGGAAATCCATAAAAAAATATTGGCCGGTGGAGATTGGGAACAGCTTTGCAAGCAGTTCTCAGAAGACCCCAACAGCAAAAATAAAGGTGGTGTGCTAAGACCATTTTCTGCAGGTATGATGATCGCTCCATTTTCAGAAGCTGCTTTTGCACTACAAAATCCTGGAGACATTTCTGAACCTGTAAAGACCAACTATGGATGGCACATAATTAAGCTTATAGAGAAAAAACTACCAGGTAGCTTTGAGGAAATGAAGCCTGAAATTGAAAGAAAAATCAAAAGAGATACTAGGAACAACATGCCAAGACGTGTATTTGTGGACAAACTCAAAGCCGAACTCAATTTTAACTTAAACCAAAAAGTAAAAAAAGAATTGATGGTCGCTATAGACAGTAGTTTGTTAAAAGGACAGTTCAAAAAAACATCGGATAATGACTTAGGCAACGGTGTATTGTTTACCCTTAAGGATGATTACAGAGTAGAGGCCGCTCAATTTTTAGATTATATCAAAAGCAATCAAAGGCCTCAAAGGAACATTGCGTTACAACAATATCTCTCGCAACTTTTAGAAGCTTTTATAGATCAAAAAATCATAGATTATGAAGATGCCCACTTAGCAGAAAAATATCCTGAATTTGAAAATGTGGAGCAAGAGTATTACGAGGGGCTGCTGTTATTTGAGATTATGGAAAACGAGGTTTGGAACAAAGCAGTAGAAGACTCCATAGGTCTTAGAAAATATTTTGAAGACAACCGAGATAAATATACTTGGGGTAAAAGACTGAAAACAGTAATTTTTGATGCTAGCGATAAAAAAGTACTCAATAAAGCAAGCAAGATGTACGAGACAGGTATTTTTCCTACTGCTGAGCCCAAAAAAGTGATTCCCATGCAGCATGGTAGTTTACAATGGGGCGATACTATTTTGCAAGAAGTAGATCAGGTGCTTTCGCTATTGAAAAAAGATACCAACCTTTTTGTTAAGCTAGAATGTGGCTTCGTAAAAAAAGAAGAAAAAAACCTGGCCGATTTGCGATTAGAGAAAGTTCTAGCATATTTCTATGCTAAAAATCTAGACTCGGCAAAAATCTTAGAAACGGTAACCCAAAAGCAAAAACCAATAGATGCAGACCTAAAAGGCGGGCAAATGATTTTTACTTTCTATACCAACTCTCCTACAGAATTGGCTACGGTCATGAATAGGAAAAATCCCTTGGCACTACAGGTAAGCCTCAAAGAGTTTGAGCAAGAAGCAGATACCCTTCCTAAAGGTGTTGCATGGCAAAAAGGCGTTTATACTTACGCTGAGGATGATAGATACTACAAAATGTATGTAAATGAGGCAATACCCGGTGCGCCAAAGACACTAAATCAAACCAGAGGTCAGGTTATTTCTGATTATCAAAATTATTTAGAAGAGCAGTGGATCGAAACACTTAGAAACCAATATAAAGTTGTAGAAAAAGTGGAGGTTCTAGAAAAAATAGCCAAAGCAAAGCGCAAATAATTCAAAGACCTTATGTTACCAAACTGTTACATCAGTATTTACTAAAAATCAATAATGAGCAAATGTTGTGTATTCTTTTTTGAATAGTCTTAATTTAGCCATACAACAATAAAAAAGTAATGGGAAAGAATAAACACAGGGTACTGGTAGTTGATGACGAACCGGACATTGTAGAAATATTGACCTACAATCTAGAAAAAGAAGGGTTTGATGTAAAAGCAGCGAGCGACGGAAAAAAAGCCCTAGAAATAGCAAAAAAATTCCAACCAGAAATGATATTGTTGGATATCATGATGCCGATAATGGATGGTGTGGAAACCTGTAGACAGTTAAGAGAAATGCCAGAAGTGAATACAGCTTTTATCATTTTTTTAACTGCCCGCGCAGAAGAATATTCAGAAGTGGCGGCTTTTGATGTAGGAGCAGACGACTACATTACCAAACCCATTAAGCCTAGGGCACTTATGAGCCGTATCCATGCACATTTTAGAAGGGAGAAGAAAAAAACAAAAAAAGAATCTGAGATAATAAAAATCGGTAAGTTTACCATAGACAAATCTAGTTATACACTGCTTGTAGATAATGAGAAGGTAACCTTACCGAAAAAAGAGTTTGAGTTGCTTTATTTTTTGGCAGAAACCCCCAACAAGGTTTATGGCCGCGATGAGTTGTTGGCCAACATATGGGGTTCTGATGTTTACGTGCTTGCAAGAACAGTAGATGTGCACATAAGAAGGGTTCGCGAAAAAATAGGTAGTGAGTATATCAAAACGGTAAAAGGAGTAGGCTACAAATTTGAATGGCAAGAATAATTATTATGTTTTTTTATAAAGTTACAACGTTTGGCTACTTTGTCAAATGTTGTTTTTTTTTACACTAACTTCAGAACATACCCATTCAGTTTTGTGTGATTTAAAATATCGATTTATCTCAAAATGTTTTACTTTGGAATGGCCGTGTTAATCAAACCAACAGCTATTTAAGATAATCAAACCAAGCAATTTTTTATGTTGATCAACGCAAAGGCAGTTTCTTTTTTATTGGCACTATGTGTTTCGGCAATTACTTTAATGTTCCTGTCTTTGCTGGATAAAGTTTCTGGTGCCATTTTGTTTGTAGCAGGTGGTATTTCGTTTTCTTCTACATTTATTCTGTCTTATATTGTATTTGAGTTTCTTATTTTTAGAGAGATCCAGAAAATATACAGCTCTTTAGACAAAGTTACCCGAAAAGAACTGCGCGATTTTACCAAAGGAGACAAGGAAGACAGCCAAAACCCTTTGAGGCGCATTAACCAACAGATTTTGGCTTATGTCTCCAAAAAGGAAAAAGAGATCGATGAGCTTAAAAAGATAGAGGCATACAGAAAAGAATTTATCGCAGATGTTTCACATGAATTAAAAACGCCCATTTTTGCGGCGCAAGGCTATGTGCTTACTTTGTTAGATGGCGCCATGAACGACGAAAAAGTAAGGCATAGATTTTTGAAAAAAGCTGCCAAAAGCCTTAACGGTTTGGATGCGCTCGTGCAAGACCTGCTTACTTTGTCTCAGATAGAGTCAGGCGTGATCAGTATGCATTACGAGGTTTTTGATATGCAGGCGCTCGTAATAGATGTGTTTGAGCAACTTGAGCGAAAAGCGGATAAAAAAGCCATGAAGCTTAAGCTGGAAAAGAAATACGATGAGGGCATGTACGTAAATGCTGATTACACACGCATTACCCAAGTGTTGTTAAACTTGATTAGCAATGCCATTAAATACGGCAATC
>CAKZMZ010000369.1 GCA_937129345.1 uncultured Thalassovita sp.
CTGCTCCAATCAATCCTTCTACTTCACCACCGATGCCTACTTCTTGAGCCTTGGCCACCAATTCGGGTCCCGGAATGGATGCATAAATCAAAGAAGGGCCTGCTGCAGTTTTAAATTCTGAACGCTCCAAAATTTTCTGTAAAGTCCATGTAACATCGCCTGCGCCGCCTGCAGTGGGGTTATCACCCATATCGCTGATGATAAATGGCTGCTTATCACTGTCGAGAGCCATATCAAGACTTTCTTTTAAGGTAGCAGTAGGGGCTACAAATTCAAACTCATCGCGCACTTCCCAAAAACTTTTGGCAAGTTCTTCGGCTGCGGCGCCAACTTTTTCTTTGTCGTCTCCTGTAACCATTACTACGGCATGGTTTCTCGGCTCGTCTGCCCAAGGGTACCCGACCCAAATGGCGGCATCAATAATTTCTGAATCTTCGGTAGCCGGAGCCACTTTGGCGTACAAACTCTTACCCGGTTCTATTCTAGTACTCGTTTTTTCGCCGGGTAGTAAAATGGGAACGGGAATCCATGCTTTGTAAGCGGGTTTGCCTTTACCGCTTTCTAGTCTGTCCAATAAATTAGTCACCGCCCTTTCTTTAGATTCCATGGCATCTTCATGAGGTGCCATGCGGTAACAAGTGATCAAATCGGTGTGCTTGGCCAAGCGCTCAGAAACATTGCCGTGCAAATCCATACAGGTAGAAATCACGGTTTCATTGCCGATTACCTCACGGATTTTTGCAATAAAATCTCCCTCTGGATCATCCAAACCTACTACGCTCATGGCACCGTGGATATCGAAAAACAGTCCGTCGTAAGGTTTGTTCTTTTCCAACATTTCTAGGGTAACATTCACCAAAGAATCATAGGCTTGCCTTGTTACGATGCCTCCCGGCAAAGATTTGCCTTGCAAAGTAGGCACCCACTCTGCCCTTTTTCTCACTGCTGAACCTTCTTCAAAAAAAGGATAGTAACCAAAAACCTCATCGCCCACTCTTGGGTGGAAAGCCTCCGCTTCGGTTTGTGCAGGAGAAAATGTACTTGATTCAATGCCTAAACCTGCAATGGCTATTTTAGGTAACTTTGATGAATTTTCTGTTTGCTCTTCTTGGTTGGCACCGCAAGCAACCAATAGAAAAACTAGCGTAATCGCGTATAGTGTCAGTTTCAATTTATCTGTAATCATGGTAATTATTTAGTGATTAATTTTTCGAGATAATCAATGTTATCCTTTTTTTGCCAAGTTTCAAACAGTTTAGCAGGTACTCTTTTATCCAAAATCGATAGCATATAATTTTTTGGGCTTCAAAAAACACTTTTGATATTTAAGGCATCCTCTTTAAATTGTATAGATACTTTAATTTCTAGAAGATAAATATGAAACTGATCAGCCTTCTCTCCATCATAGCTTTATGCTTGGCTTGCCAACCTAACTCAAAAAATCAAACCTCAACTTTTAATAAAGAAGCTACAGCTACCCTCACTCAATTGGAAGTAATGGATGGTTTTGAGGTGAGCTTGTTTGCAGCTGAGCCTTTGGTAGCCGACCCTGTAGATATGGAAATTGATGAAAATGGCGATGTGTATGTGATTGAAATGCACGGCTATCCTTTAGACTTGAGCAACTCTGGCATCGTTAAAAAACTGATTGATTCTGATCAAGATGGATTACCTGATAAGTTTGAGGTTTTTGCCGATGGCTTAAAGCTGCCTACAGGTATTATGCGTTGGAAAAAGGGTTTTATAGTAACCGATGCCCCGGATGTATTGTATTTGGAAGATACCAATGGCGATGGCAAAGCTGATAAACAAGAAGTGATGCTAACTGGCTTTGCACTTTCTAACCCTCAACATAATCTAAACAGCCCTGCTTTTGGTTTGGACAATTGGATTTACTTGGGCCACGAAAGTGCCATAACGCCTTTTGTACACAAAAAAGAATTTGGCGATGAGGGCAGCGAAATCATATTTAAAAATGCCAGTGAAGCTGAAAGACTAGGGCAAAATGCCGATGGTAGAATGGTGCGCTTCAAACCTGATAGCCAGCAACTAGAAGCCCTTTCAGGAGAAACACAATTTGGTCATACTACCGATGCTTGGGGCCATCGTATTTATACCAGCAATGCACACCATCTTTTCCATGAGGTAATAGCAGCAGAATATTTGGCACTCAACCCAAATTTATTGGTGCCTGATGCTACCCAAAACATTCCTGATCATGGCGATGCGGCCAAGGTCTTTCCCATTACGGAAAATCCCAATCACCAATTGCTTACCGATGTGGGCGTGATCACCTCTAGCTGCGGGGTTACTTGGTACAATGGGCACACCTTTGGCGAACCGTTCAACAAAGTTACTTTCATTGCAGAACCTGTTCATAACTTGGTACATGCCGATGTGATTGAACCCAATGGCGCAACTTTTACAGCAAAACGATTACTAGAAAACAAAGAATTCTTAGCTTCTAAAGACCCATGGTTCAGGCCTGTAAACTTTTATGTGGGGCCAGATGGCGCTTTGTATGTATTGGATTATTACCGCCAAATCGTTGAGCACCCCGAGTGGATGTCTGAAGAGGTAAACCAATCGGGTGCTTTATACAATGGCAAAGACAAGGGGCGCATTTACCGCATTGCACCTAAAAACGAAAAAGCAAAAAACGACTGGCTCAATCAATTAAATTTGGCACAGCAAGAGCCAAAAGATTGGGTGAAATTATTAGACCATCCTAATGGTTGGCAGCGACAAACCGCCCAGCGTTTAATTTATCAGAACAAGGCAGCACTCCCCAAAAAAGCTTTGCAAACACTCTTGGAGAATGCCATACATCCTGAGGCTAAAATACCAGCCATGTGGCTTTTAAACGAAGTAAACGGTATAACAGAAAAACTCTTGGTGCAGCTTTTGGCTGATTTTGTAGCAGGCGTGAGGGAAAACGCCATCAAAATAGCAGAACTGCAAGTAAGAAAGGGACAAAACTTATCAGAGGAGGTTATCACTCAATTGTTAGCGCTTCAGAACGATTCAGATGCCAAAGTGCGTTACCAATTGCTTTGCTCGTCGGGT